>DATHEP010000058.1:0-5140 GCA_035318525.1 Conexibacter sp. | reverse complement strand
CAGCGCCGTGCCGAAATCGCGCTGCAGGACACGGATGAGCGAGAGAATCTGCGCCTGCACCGTGACGTCCAGCGCGGTCGTCGGCTCGTCGGCGATCAGCAGTTTCGGCTCGGACAGCAGCGCCATCGCGATCATGGCGCGCTGACGCATCCCGCCGGACAGCTCGTGCGGGTAGGCGCGCAGGCGCTCCCCGGCGCGCGGGATCCCAACGCGGTCGAGCAGCTCTCGCGCGCGCTCCAACGCGGCGTCCTTGCCGAGGTCCGCGTGCGCGCGGACCTGCTCGGCGATCTGCACGCCGACGCGCTGCACGGGGTTGAGCGCCGTCATCGGGTCCTGGAAGACCATCGCGATCTCGGCGCCGCGCACGCTCCGCAGTCGCTCGTCGGAGGCCGTCACCAGCTCGACCCCGTCATAGCGCGCGCTGCCCTCGAAGCGCGCGTTCGGCCCGCGCGTGAGGCCGAGCAGCGTCATGCCGGTGACGGACTTGCCGCAACCGGACTCCCCCACGATCGCCAGCACCTCGCCGGCGTCGACGTGCAGCGAGACGCCGTCGACGGCCTGCACGACCCCGTCCTCGGTGCGGAACGAGACGCGCAGGTCCTCGACCTCCAGCAGATGGTCGCTCGTCGCGCTCATCGGCCCGCCAGCCGGATCCGCGGGTCGAGCAGCGCGAAGACGACGTCGGTGACCGCGCTCAGCACGACGACGACGAACGCGCCGAGCATCACGATCACGAGCACCGGCGGCACGTCGAGCTGCTGGATCGACGTTGCCGCGTACTGGCCGACGCCCTGCAGGTTGAAGACAGACTCGGTGAGGATCGCGCCGCCGCCGATCACGGCGGCGAAGTCGAGGCTCCACAGCGAGACGATCGGGATCAGCGAGTTGCGCAGCACGTGGCGCAGCAGCACGCGCCGCTCGGAGATCCCCTTAGCGCGCGCGGTGCGCACGTAGTCCTCGCTCATCGTGTCGAGCAGGTTCGAGCGCAGCACGCGCGAGTAGATGCCGATGAACAGCACGGACAGCACCGTCCACGGCAGGCTCATGTGGTAGAGCCAGTCGAGCGGATCCTCGGTCAGCGGCACGTAGCCGCCGTTCGGGAACATCTGCACCTTGAACGCGAGGAAGTACAGCGCCACTGCCCCGAGCAGGAAGACCGGCGTCGAGACCCCGATCAGCGCGAGCACCGTCAATGCCCGGTCGGTGAAGCGGCCGGCGCGCATCGCGCTCAACAGCCCGAACAGGACGCCGAGCAGCAGCCAGATGATCCCTGCCCCGATCGCGAGCGACAGCGTCGCGGGCAGGCCCCGGCGGACCTCGTCGAGCACGTTGACCTGCTGCGCGTAGGAGATCACGTCCCCGCTGAGGATCTTCCCCATCATCGTCAGGTACTGCTCGGGCAGCGACTCGTCGAAGCCCCACGTGCGCCGCACCGCCGCGACCGTCTCCGGCGTCGAGGTGCGGCCGGCCATCCGCTGTGCCGGGTCGCCGTTCGGGATCGCCTGGAAGATCAGGAACGTCAGGACGGAGATCGCGAACAGCACGAGCACCATCGAGATCAGGCGGCGTACGACGAAGCGCGTCATCGGCTGATCTCCTCGTGCTCCTGGACGTCGGCGACGCGCACCTTCGCACGCGGGTCGAGCGCGTCGCGCACGCCGTCGCCGAAGACGTTGATGCCGAGGACGGCCAGCACCAGCATCACCCCGGGCACGAACGTCATGTGCATCGCGCTCGGGATCAACCGGATGCCGTCGGAGATCATCGTCCCCCACGACGCGTTCGGCGGCTGCACGCCGGCGCCGAGGTAGGACAGCGCCGCCTCGAGCAGGATCGCGTTGGCGATCATCAACGGGACGAAGACGATGATCGTCGAGGCGAGGTTCGGCAGGATCTCGCTCCACATGATCCGCAGCGAGCCCGCGCCCTGCACGCGCGCGGCGTCGACGAACTCCTGCTCGCGCAGGCGCAGCACCTGGCCGCGCAGCGGCTTCGCGACGTACGGGACGTAGACGACTCCGATGATCAGCGCCGGCACCAGCAGCGAGTTGCCCTGCAGCTCGAGCGGCCCAATCGAGATCCCCCCGAGCGCGAGCGCGGTGCCGAGCGCGATGCCGAGCAGCACGACGGGATAGGCCCAGATCAGGTCGAGCACGCGCGCGAGCACGCCGTCGACGATCCCGCGGTGGTATCCCGCGAGGAGCCCGGCGATCGTCGCGAGCACGATCGTCAGCAGCGTCGCGATCGCCCCGATCTCGAGCGAGTTGCGACCGCCGTACAGCAGCCGCACGGCGATGTCGCGCCCGTTCTGGTCGGCGCCGAAGAAGAATCTCGCCTGCCACGTCGGCCCGATCGGCTGGCCCGTCGGCGAGACGACGTCCTTCTCGACCCCGCCGACCATGACCGTGTCGGTCACGTGGTTCGCGTTCGGCCCGGTCTGCGCGACGTGGTCGGCATACAGCGGCGCGCACAGGCACAGGACGACGATCAGCAGGAACAGCGCGCCGAACGCGAGCGCGACGCGGTTGCGGCGCAGGCGCCGCGCGGCGAGCCGGTACGGACCGAGGCCCGCGCTCGGCTCGCGGCGCACGGCGGGTGCGCTCGCGGGTGGGCGGGACCGGGTCCCCGTGATGCCGGGGCGCGCCCTCGCGCCTGCGCTGGTGGGGTCGCTGGCCACGCCGTCACCGCTACTTGAATCTGAGGCTCGTCCAGTCGTTGAGGTACGTCGGGTGGAAGATCGCCGCGTCGAAGTCGAGGCGGTCGGAGAAGAACTTCGGATGCGTCTCCGCGCCGTAGGCGGCGACGTAGGCTCTCTCGGCGGTGTACTCGTCGAGGGCTGCCCACTCGTCGGCGACGCTGTCCAGGTCCGTCACGGGCACGCTGTTGAGCCGTGCCAGCTCGGACTGGATTCTCGGGTCGTTGACCTTGCTGAAGTTCTGGTTGTTCGTCGGCTGGATCGAGCGCCCGTCCATCAGCAAATAGAAGTCGGACGGGTTCGGGAAGTCCTGGATCCAGTCGGCGAAGCCGGTCTGCGGGTCGGTCTGCGCGTTCCCGATCGTCGGGAAGTAAACCTCGTCGGCGATGATCCGCTCGGTCGCGTCGAAGCCGATCTCGTTCAGCAGGTCGGTGTAGTAGTCGACGTACTCGCGCCGCGGGCTGCGCTCCTGGCCCCAGACGGTGATTCTCGCGCCCGCCTGGCCCGACTCCTGCACGAGCTGTCTCGCTCTCGCGAGGTCCGGCTCGTCGCCGTACGGGCATCTCGCGTCACTGCCGGGGTGCCCGACGACGCCGTCGGGGATGAACCAGCAGCTCGGCTCGAGGAACCCGCTGGCGAGCCGCACCATCGCCTCGCGGTCGATCGCGTAGTTGACCGCCTGGCGCGCCTTGAGGTTGTCGAATGGCGGCTTCGTCGTGTTGAGGAAGAAGTAGTAGGTGGACGGGACCGCCTCGCGCGAGAAGCGTTCGCTCGCCTGCGCCTCGATCTGCGGGAGGATCGACGGCGGCAGCGTGTCGCCCGCGTCGAAGATGTCGGCGTCGTTGTTGAGGACGCGCTGCGCCTCCGACTGCGTGTTCGAGACGATCGTCACTCTGATCGCGTCGACGTGGCCGTTCGGGATCTCGTCGATCCCGAGTCTCGCGAAGCGGGGGTTTCTCTCGACCGTGAAGGTGCGGTTCGGCGTGACGCCCGTGATCATGTACGGCCCGACGCCGGGCGGCGGGTCGTTCGAGAGGTTTCTCATCGGCGTCCCGGTCGGCACGAGGCCGGAGGACGGGAACGCGAGCACGTTCGCGAACGCACCGTAGGGCTCCGTCAGTCTGAACGTGATCTGGCCGCTGGCCTCGTCCGCCTCGATGCCGGAGATGTCGTCGGCTCTTCTCGCGTCGTAGTCAGCGGCGCCCTCGATGTAGTTCGTGTAGAAGGACTTGCCGCCCCAGTTGATGCGGATCGCGAGCTCGATCGCGTACTCGGCGTCGGCCGCTCTGACCGGCGTGCCGTCGGAGTACTCGAGCCCTCTGCGGAGCGTCAACGTGTAGGTGAGGCCGTCTCTGGAGACCTCCGGGAGGTCGGTCGCGAGCCCCGCGATCAGCTCACCGCCGGACGCGCCCGCGGCGTGCCGGTAGGTGACGAGCGGCGTGTAGCTGATCCAGGTCGCCTCCGCCGACTGCGTCGTGTAGCCCAGCTGTGGGTCGAGGAAGTCGGGCGCCGAGCCCATCAGCACGGAGACCGTGCCGCCCTCCCCTCCGCCGCCTCCGGCGCTCGTGCTTCCGCCGTTGTCGTCGTCGTTCCCGCCGCACCCGGCAGCGGCCAGCACCAGCGCCGCGAAGACCGCTGCGCTCGCGATACGTACGCGCACCATGTGAGACCTCCTCTCAGCACTGACGAGGGTTCCCCGATCGCGGATGTTCACGCCCCCCGGCTGGCCAGCCGGTCAGCCGGGCGAGCCGGAGCGCGGCCCGAACGTCACCTCGATGTGCTCGCCCTCGCGCCGCTCCTCGACGCGTGCCGCCGCGCGCAGCGCCTGCACGTCGGCCGCGGTGACCGGCTCCATCAGGCTGCGCGGCCACAGCCGCCGCGCGCGCACGACGTTCGCCTCGGCCGCGTAGAGCAGCATCTGCCCGCCGAGGTACAGCCAGGACAGCAGGCCGATCACGATCGCGAAGAAGCCGTAGGTCGCGTTCGCGCGGCGCACGACGCGATCGACGTAGAGGCCGCCGACGGTCTGCAGCACGGCCCAGCCGACGGCCGCGATCACGATCCCGAGCCACAGCTCGCGCGTCGGCACGTCGGCCGAGGTGAACAGCCGGAAGACGGCCCAGAAGAGCAGCACGTCGAGCACGGCGGAGGCGGCGAAGCCCGCGGCCGTCAGCGTCACGCCGCCGAGCCCGCCGACGAGCAGGCCGACGCCCGTCGTGACCACGACGTTGAGCAGGCCGAGCACGAGCAGGATCAGCAGCCCGCGCACGCGCGCGGTCAAGAAGTTGCGCCGCAGGCGGTGCGGCACGTCCCACACCTGGTCCATCGCTCGCTGCCCGGCGACCGTGATCCCCAGGCCCGCCCAGATCGCGGCGACGAGGCCGAGCACGAACGCGACCGTGCTGCCGCCGAGCGCGTCGACCTGGAGGTCGTTCCCGATCACCG
>DATHEP010000057.1:0-4943 GCA_035318525.1 Conexibacter sp. | reverse complement strand
GCCGACGGAGGCGAGCTCCTCGACCGACTTGCCGGCGACCTCGGGGTCGTCGGCGAGCCGCAGGCCGATGCGGCCGCGCTCGCGGTCCACCTCGACGACGCGCACCTGGATCTCGTCGCCTCTGTTGAGGATCTCCTCGAGGATCACCTCCCGCTCGGCCTCGACGTCGCGGAAGGCCGGGCGCCAGACCATCTCGCTCATCACGTCGAACGCGTCCTCGAGGTGCACGTCGATGACGCGCGCGTAGAGCGACGTGGTCTCCTTGCCGGTGCCGGCGTTGAGCTCGGCGCCCATCGCGTCGAAAAGCTGGTCGATCTCGAGCGAGGCGTACTTGTCCGAGCCCTTGAACAGCAGGTGCTCGATCAGGTGCGAGAGGCCCGCCTCGTCGTCGCCCTCGTGACGCGACCCCGTTCCGATCCAGTATCCGAGCGAGACGGACCGGACGGAGGGCATGGCCTCCGTCACGATCCGCACGCCCGAGTCCAGCTCGGTGATCCGGTGCTCGTTCACCCGTGGCGTCGAGTGTGGATGGCGGGACTCGCGGCCTGACCGCTCAGCTGCGGTCCGGGTCGCGGTCGCGCCGCGGCCGGTCGCGGTCGCCGCCGCGCCCGTTGCGGTCGCCGCCGCTGCGGCCACGGCCGCGCGGGCCACGGTCGCCGCGGTCGCCACCGCTGCGCGGCGGCCGGTCGCCGCCGCCGCTGCCGACGGAGGCGAGCTCCTCGACCGACTTGCCGGCGACCTCGGGGTCGTCGGCGAGCCGCAGGCCGATGCGGCCGCGCTCGCGGTCGACCTCGACCACGCGCACCTTGATCTCGTCGCCCTTGTTGAGGACCTCCTCGACCGTCGCGGGGCGCTCGCCCGGCGCGATGTTGGAGATGTGCAGCAGGCCGTCGGTGCCCTTCGCCAGCTCGACGAAGGCGCCGAAGGTCGTCGTCTTGACGACCTTGCCGGCGAACTCGTCGCCGATCTCGACCTCCTTCGTCATCGAGCGGATGCGATCGGCCAGCGCGTCGCCGAGCTCGCCGTTCTGGGCGTAGATCAGGACCTGGCCCTCGTCGTTGACGTCGATCTGCGACTCGAACTCGTCGCACAGCGCGCGGATCGTCTCGCCGCCCTTGCCGATGAGCAGGCCGATCTTCTCCGGGTCGATCTTGATCGTGGAGATGCGCGGCGCCCACTTGGACAGCTCCTCGCGCGGCTCGGTGATGGCCTCGGCCATCTTGCCGAGGATGAACGTGCGTCCCTCCTTGGCCTGCGCGAGCGCGTCGCTCAGGATCTCGAACGAGACGCCCGTGATCTTGATGTCCATCTGCAGCGCGGTGATGCCGTTCTCCGTGCCGGCGACCTTGAAGTCCATGTCGCCGAGGTGGTCCTCCACGCCTGCGATGTCGGACAGCACGACGTAGTCGTCGCCCTCCTTGATGAGGCCCATCGCGATGCCGGCGACCGGCCGCTTGATCGGCACGCCCGCGTCCATCAGCGACAGCGAGGAGCCGCAGACGGAGGCCATCGACGACGACCCGTTCGACTCGAAGATGTCCGAGACGACACGGATGACGTAGGGGAACTCCTCCTGCGACGGGATCATCGGTACGAGGGCTCGCTCCGCAAGCGCCCCATGCCCGATGTCGCGACGCTTCGGACCACGCATGAAGCCCGCCTCCCCGACCGAGAACGGCGGGAAGTTGTAGTGGTGGAAGTAGCGCTTGGAGGTCTCGAGGCCGAGCGTGTCGAGCCTCATCTCCTCGCGCGTCGTGCCGAGCGCGGCGACCGAGAAGGCCTGCGTCTGACCGCGCGTGAAGAGCGCCGAGCCGTGCGTGCGCGGCGCGACCGAGACGTCGATCGAGATCGGCCGGATCTCGTCGGCCTTGCGGCCGTCCGGACGGACCTTTCTGATCGCGATGCGCTCGCGCACGAGCGTCTTCTCGAGCTTCGCGAAGGCGCGGGCCACCTCGGAGCGCGTGAGCAGGTCGTCCTCGTCGGGCGCGTATCTGGCGAGAACCTCCTCCTCGACCGCCTTCGTGGCGTCCTGGCGGTCCAGCTTGTCCTGGACCGACGTCGCTCTGTCGAGCTTTCTGCCGTGCGATCTCTGGATCGCTCTGTAGAGCTTCTCGTCGACCTGCGGGACCTCGACGTCCTTCTTGGCCTTGCCGGCCTTCTTCTGCAGCTCCCACTGGACCTTGCAGAGCTTCTTGATCGCGTCATGCGCGATGTCGAGCGCGTCGAGGATCTCGGCCTCGGGGATCTCGTTCGCCCCCGCCTCGACCATCAGGATCGCCTCCTCGGTGCCGGCCACGATCAGGTCGAGGTCGGTGTTCTCGAGCAGGTCCTCCTCGTCGGGGTTGACGACGAAGTTGCCGTCGACCTTGCCGATGCGGACGGCGCCGACCGGGGTCGGGAACGGGATGTCCGACACCATCAGCGCGGCGGAGGCACCGTTCATCGCGAGGATGTCGTAGGGGTGCACGTGGTCGACCGAGAGCGGGATCGAGACGAGCTGCGTCTCGTAGCGCCAGCCCTTCGGGAACAGCGGGCGGATCGGGCGGTCGATCAGACGCGCGGTGAGCGTGCCCTTCTCGCCGGCGCGGCCCTCGCGCTTGAAGAACGAGCCGGGGATCTTGCCCGCGGCATACATCCGCTCCTCGATGTCGACGGTGAGCGGGAGGAAGTCCACGTCGCGGAGGTTGCCCGCGGTGGCGGTCCCGAGGACCATGGTGTCGCCCGCCTGGACGACAACTGCACCGGAGGCCTGCTTGGCCATCTTGCCGGTCTCGAAGGAGATCTCCTTGCCCGCGATCTCCACGGCGACGCGCGTAACGGCGTCAGACATATTCAGTTTCCCTTCTGTCTCCGCCCGTCGGTCGGCGGAGTGCATCTCGTGTCTTTTCGGTATCCGAACCGTTAGATCGTAGCGATCCGGCTGCAAATCACATGCCGGGACGCTTCAGACCGTTCTCGAAGAGCGTCGGGGTCGTGACGACTCCGGCGCGGATCCCACTCTCGAAGTCGCGGCGGATTCGTGCCAGCACGGGCTCCGAGCGTCGGTCCGCGTCGAAGCGCGCCACGTCGAGGACGAGCCGCTCGGCACGCTCCCACAGATGCGGGTCCTCCAGCCGCCCCTGGTCGCCGTAGAGCGCCTCGTGCATCGCAAGGAAGCGGCCCTGCAGCCCGGCGGCCTCGGCCGCGGCGGCAGCCGCCCACGCGCGCGGGTGCTTCGATCTGACCGGGAAGTGGCGGAACACCCAGGAGGCCCCTTGCGCGACGAGGCGCGCGTGCAGCACCGCGCAATACGGGCACTCGTAGTCGGCGTACACGACGAGCGGCGGCCGGGCCGCGGGCCCGAGCACGTGGTCGTCGGGGGCGAGCGGCGGAAGCGGCGCGCTGCCGAGGTCGCTCACCGCGACCGCCCGGCGCTCAGCGCGCGGCGAGCGCGTCGAAGATCAGGTTCGCGCCCGGCAGCTCGCCGGGGTTCGGCGCCTCGTAGCTCCACTGCACGACGCCGTCGGGCCCCACCATCACGAGCGCGCGCTGCGGCATGCCGCCCTTCTCGTGGTAGACGCCGAACGTTCTGCACGTCGCGCCCTTCGGCTCGAAGTCGGAGAGCTGCTCGATCGTGATGCCGAGCTTCTCCTTGAAGGCCCGCTGCGACCAGATCGCGTCGCACGAGACGCCGTAGAGCGTCGCGCCCTCCGCCGTGAGCTGATCCAGCACCTCCTCGTAGAGGTTGAGCTGGTCCGTGCAGATGGGGCTGAAGGCGAACGGGTAAAAGACGAAGACGGTCGTCTGCCCGGCGATGTCGTCCTGCGTGAAGCGTCTGCCGTCGTCGCGGCGGAGGCGGAACTCGGGCACCGGGGTGCCCGGCGCCACAATGCTCACTTGCGCAGGCCGAGCTCTCTGATCAGCGCCCGGTAGCCCTCGAGGTCCTTGCGCTCGAGGTAGTTCAAGAAGCGCCGCCGCTGGCCGACGAGCATCAGCAGCCCGCGACGCGAGTGGTGGTCCTTCTTGTGAGCCCGCAGGTGCTCGGTCAGATCGTTGATGCGCTCGGTCAGCAGCGCGATCTGGACCTCGGCCGAGCCGGTGTCCGCGTCGCCCTTGCCGAACTTGGAGACCAGCTCCTGCTTGCGCTCGCTCGTGAGGGTGCTCATCGGCGGGGAACCGTAGCAGAACGCGCCGCGCAGACCGCCCGTGCACCATCGACGTCGCGGTGCATCTGCTCGATCAGCGCGTCCGCCGAGTCGAAGCGGCGCTCGCCCCGCAGGCGGGCGAGGAACTCGATCGTCAACTGCTCGCCGTACAGGTCGCCCTGCCAGTCGATCAGGAACGCCTCGACCAGCACCACGAGGTCGGTCTTGAAGGTTGGCCGCACCCCGACGTTCACCGCCGCGCAGTGCGTCTCCTCGCCGAACGACGCGCGTGCGGCGTAGATCCCGTGACCCGGCTGGATCAGCGCCTGGTCGGGCACGAGGTTCGCCGTCGGGAAGCCGAGCTCGCGCCCGCGTCTGTCGCCGGCGACCACCTCGCCGTGCATCGCGAAGGGCTCGCCGAGGAAGCGCGCCGCGACGTCCACCTCGCCGGCCAGCACGAGCCCGCGAACGTGCGAGGAGGAGACGACCTCCCCCTCCGCCTCCACGAGCGGGACGACGCGTGTCTCGAAGCGCTCGTCCGAGCGCAGCAGGTCGGTGTCGCCCTGCGCGCGGTGGCCGAAGCGGAAGTTCTCCCCGACCGAGACGTGCGTCGCGTGCAATCGCTCGACGAGCACGCGGTCGACGAACTCCTCCGCCGACAGCTTGGCGAACTCGCGGTCGAACGGGATCACGACGAGCTCCTCGACGCCGAGCGCGGCCACCAGCCGCGCCTTGCGCTCCAGCGTCGTCAACAGCTTTGGCGCCGCCTCGGGGCGGACGACCGCGAGCGGATGCGGCTCGAACGTGAGGACCGTGTCG
>DATHEP010000056.1:0-10916 GCA_035318525.1 Conexibacter sp. | reverse complement strand
GCAGCAGCTCGCCGCCGCGCGCCGGCAGCACGTTGTTGCCCATGTAGCCGACCGGCACGAGCGCGTAGACGTCGGCGCGCTTGGCCTGCACGCCGGAGCGGCGGAGGATCCGGTCCCAGCGCTCGGCGCGCATCAGCGTCGCGACGACGTAGAGCCCGAGCGCGCCGACGAGCGCCATGATCCCGCCGAAGCTGCTCGGGAAGGTCGGCGCCTCCTGCTTCGTCGCCCACCACACGACGCCCGCGATCGGGATCACCCAGATCGCGAGCAGCAGCAGTCGTCTCGTGCGGTGCGACACGCGCGATGCCCCGCTCAGTATCTCGAGCCCTGCGCCTGGAGGCAGGTCTCGATCGCTCTGAGCTGGTCGTCGGCGAGGTCGCCGACGGTGAAGAGGTGCGGGCCGATGACCTCGGCGCCGGGCGCCTCGTTGCGGATCTGGCGGCCCTGCGCCTCCGCGGCCGTCGCGGCGAACTCGACGTACGCCCCGCTCGTCGCCGGCAGGACGTTGAGTCTGTCGGTCTGCTCGGCGTCCTTCTCGGCCTGCAGGCCCTTGCGCTGGAGGCAGCCGAGCGGCTCGTCGCGCGGGTCGAAGGCGGCCGGACGGTTGCCGGCCGGCGTCGCGCTGTCAGCCGTCGCCGGATCGTTGCCGCCGCCGACGGTCGTGCCGCCGCCGCAGCCGATCGCGAGCAGCACAGGGAACAGCGCCAGGGCCTGGGGGAAGCGGGGCCGCATCCCGCCACAGGCTAGAGGATCGCGCCCTCGGCACGGTCTAGACTCGGCCGGCCCATGACCGCGGTCCTCCCCCGAGCGCAGCCGGCCCTGCGATGACGCCGATCCTCGCCCTCGCCGGCCCGCTGCCGAAGGCCGGCGCCGTCGCCGCCGTGCTGCTGGCCGCCGCGGCGCTGCTCGCGCGCGACCCGCGGCAGCGGGCGCTCGCGATGGCCGGCGCGCTGCTGCTCGCGCCGGTGCTGCTCGTCGTCGACATCTGGGACTCGCCGCAGTTCGAGGTCGTGCACGACCAGCCGCTGGCGGCGGGCGTCGGCGCGGCGGTCGGGCTGTGCGCGATCGCGGCGCTCGCGCTGCTGATGGCGCGGCGGCCGCTGGTGCTGCCGCTGCTCGTGCTGGCGGCGCTGCCGTTCCGCGTCCCGATCGAGGTCGGCGGGACGACCTCGAACCTGCTCGTGCCGCTGTACCTCGTGATCGCGGCCGGAGCGCTGGCGGCGATCGTGCCGGCGCTGACCCGATTTCGCCCTCCGGTCACCGCAAGCGGAGACCTGCGGGCGACGTCGCCCGTCGCCTCGCGCTGGGAGCCCGGCTGGCTCGAGCGGCTGCTGGCGCTGTCGGTCGCGCTGTACGGGATCCAGGCGACGTACTCCGGCGACTTCGAAAAGGCGCTCCAGCAGGTCGCGTTCTTCGTCGTGCCGTTCGCGCTGCTGTTCGTGCTGCTCGCGCGGATCGAGTGGACGCCGCGGCTGCTGCGGCTGTGCCTCGGGCTGCTCGTCGGGCTCGCGCTCGTCTTCTCGGCGGTCGGCTACGTCGAGTACGCGACGAGACACATCTTCCTCAACCCGAAGCTGATCGCCTCGAACGACCTGCACACGTACTTCCGCACCAACTCGGTCTTCTTCGACCCGAACATCTACGGCCGCTTCCTCGTCGTGGCGATGCTGGCGGTGGCGGCGACGATGCTGCAGGTCTCGCGCGCGCGGCTCGTGTGGGCCGGCGCTGCGGTGCTCGTGGCGCTGTGGGCGGGGCTCGTCCTGACGCTGTCGCAGTCCTCCCTGGGGGCGCTGCTGGTCGGGCTCGCGACGCTGGCGGTGCTGCGCTGGGGCGCGCGGCGGGTGCTGCTGCCGGCGGCGGGGGTCGTCGCCGTAGCGGTCGCGGCGGTGCTGCTGACGCCAGGCACGTTCGGGATCGACCTCGACAACCTCGACGGCTCGTCGTCGGGGCGCACGGTGCTGGTGCGCGGCGGCGGCGAGCTGTTCGTCGAACGGCCGCTGGCCGGCTACGGCAGCGGCGCCTTCTCGGTCGAGTACCGCCGCCACGAGGGTCGCGTCGGCCCCGAGGCTGCGACGACGTCGCACACGATCCCGATCACGGTGGCGGCGGAGCAGGGCGTCGTGGGTCTGCTCGCGTACCTGGCGCTGCTGGCGGCGGCGCTCGCGCGGCTGCTGGGGCACGGCGTGCGCGCGTCGGTCGCGCGCTCGGCCGTGGCCGCCGCGTTCCTCGCGCTGCTGTTCCACACGCTGGTCTACGCAGCGTTCCTGGAGGACCCGTTGACGTGGGCGCTGCTGGGGGTCGGCGCGGCGCTGGCGGCGGCGGCCGCTCCACGCGGCGAGCCCGCCGGCGCCCCGGCCACGCCGGCGCCGGAGCCGACCGCGGCCGAGCGCTCGGCCGAGCGGCGCGCGGGCCAGCTCGGCACGGCGTAGGCCGCAGCCAACCGGCGTTGTCCGGTTCGGCGATCGCCTAGCGTCAAGAGCATCGTGCGGACGTGGTCGAAGAAGCGGATCGCGGCGAGCGTGCTGCTCGCGCTGGCGGCGCTCGTGGTCCTGCTCAACTGGACCTGGGGCCGCCTGCCGAGCGAGCCGGAGCGGACCGGGCGGATGGTGCAGGTCGGCGACACGCAGGTGCGCGTGCTGGAGTCGAGCCGCGTCCGCCCCGGAGCGCCGGTCGTGCTGATCCACGGCCTGCCGGGCACCGCGCAGGACTTCGAGGACGTCGTCCCGCTGCTGGACGACCGCCGCACGATCGCCTACGACCGACCCGGCTTCGGCTGGTCCAGCGGCGGCTACCACCGGTTCTCCGAGCAGCTCACGACGCTGCACACGCTGCTCGCGCGCCTCGGCGCCGAGCGCCCGGTGCTGGTCGGGCACTCGTACGGCGGCACGGTCGCGCTCGCCTACGCGGCCAGATACCCGGACGACGTGCGCGGCGTCGTGCTCGTCGACGCGGCGGCGGGCGGCCAGAACTCGAGCGCCGTCGAGCGCGGCCAGGCGCGCCTGATCCAGTTCCTCTCGTGGCCGGTCGTGCAGCCGCTCGCCGACCTGACCTTCTCGCAGCTGCTGCGCACCGCCAGCGCCAAGCAGGGCGACGCCGCCGCGTTCGACCCCGACGACGTCGACGAGCGCCACGAACAGCGCCTGCTCGCGACGAACATGCGCCACGAGGACCTCGACGCGTTCGCCGGCGAGGTGCTCGAGTCCGAGGGGGTGGTCGGCGACCTCAACCGCCGCCTGCCGACGATCGCGACGCCGGCGGTCGTGATCCAGGGCGTTGACGACCAGCTCGTCGAGCCCGAGCGCGGGCGCGAGATCGCGGCGAGACTGCCGAACGCGCGCCTCGTGATGGTGAGCGGCGGGCACATGCCGACGTACCTCCACCCCACGCGCGTCGCGGCGGCGGTGCGGGAGCTGCTGTCGAGAGCCGGCGAGCCCGTTCCGGCGCGCGAGCGCGCCCGCGCTGCCATGCGCTGAGCCGCGTCAGACCGCGACGACGTCGAGGCCCGGTACGCGCTCGAAGTGACGGACGTTGACCGTCGCTACGCGCATGCCGTGCGCGAGCGCGGTCGCGGCGATCCACAGATCGTGGGCTGCGATGAGCGCACCCTGCGCTTCGAGCCGCGCCCAGATCTCGGCGTGCGCGCGTGCGACGTGGATCGTGATGGGGACGGGCTGGATGCTCGACAGCACGTGCTCCACGAAGGCGTGACGCCGCATCCGCGTTGTCGCGTCGCGCGCGCGATGGACGCCGTGCAGCAGCTCGCTGGCGGTGACGACGCTGATCGCCCGGTCCTCGCCCGAGGCCTCCCGTTCGAGCGGCTCGCGGCTGCGCTCGACGTCGACGAGGACGGACGTGTCGATCAGGACGGCCATGCGCCGCTCGGCGGCCCGAAGGCAGCGCGCCCCTGCTCGACGTCGCGCGCGAAGTCGTCGTCGATCGGCGGCGCGGTCTCGATCATGTTCCTCCACCGCTCGGTGCTGACGGTCGGCCGCGCCCGAGCGGGTCGCAGCTCCGCGATCGGCGCACCGTTGCGGACGATCTCGATCTCCTCGCCCGCGCTCACGCGGCTCATGACGCGCGAGAAGCTGCGCGCGACCTCGGTTGCCGTCAGACGGACCATGCTGACGACCGTATCAGATAAATCAGATACCCGGGCAAACGCGCAGCGCAAACGGCCGCGGCCGCGCCACCGGCGCGGCCGCGGGAGGGGACCCGTGGGGAGGCTCAGGCAGCCTCGCGCAGCGCGGCGAGCGAGCTCTCGTGCGAGAGGCGCTTGAGCGCCTGCTCCTCCAGCTCGCGCGCACGCGTGGAGCTGAGTCCGAGGCGCCGGCCGACCTCGCTGAGCGTCTGCGGCGGCTCACCGCCGGTGCCGAAGCGCAGGTGGATGACCGTGCGCTCCTTGTCCGGCAGCGTGTCGATCGCGCGCTGGACGGCCTCGTGCCGCAGCGTGTCCGCGACCTCCTCGTGCGGCTCCGGCTCGTCAGTCGCGATCAGCGCGCCGAGCGACGTCTCGCCATCGTCGCCGACCGGCAGGTCGAGGCTCGTCGGCTCGCGGTCGGCCTTCGCCGCCTCGAGCACGAGCTCGAGCTCCAGTCCGGTCTCGTCGGCGAGCTCCTCGTCGGTCGGCTCGCGGCCGAGCTTCGCCGTCAGCTCGCGCCGTGCGCGCGCGACCTTGCGGGCGCGCTGCCCGACGTGGACGGGAAGGCGGATCGTGCGCCCGCTGTTCTCGAGCCCGCGTTGGATCGACTGCCGGATCCAGAGGGTCGCGTACGTCGAGAAGCGGAAGCCCTTGCGCCAGTCGAACTTCTCGACCGCGCGGATCAGGCCGAGCGTGCCCTCCTGGACGAGGTCGCCCATCGAGAGGCCCTGCCCCTGGTAGCGGCGGGCGATCGACATCACGAGCCGCAGGTTCGAGTTGACCATGCGCTCCTTGGCCGTCAGGTCGCCGCGCTCGATGCGCTGCGCGAGCTCGATCTCCTCGGCGGGCGTGAGCAGGGGCCAGCGCCGCGCCTCCCGCATCAGCAGTTGGAGGGCGTCGAACGTCGTCTCCTCAGCGGCGATGAGCTGGGTGTCTGTCGTCTTCGTCTCTGTTCCTTTCTCAATACCTAGCATCACGCTGGGTATTCTACGCGATAGTCGTTGCTTCGTCAACAACTTTCCCCGGATCGTTACAGGGGTACCCTCGACTGCAGCGTCGATGCGCCACAGAACGTGTCCGCACCGTGGACGGGTGGCGCACGGATGCGGTAACACTCCGCTAACCGGCGTTGGCTCCCGACGACCCACAATCCCTGCAGATGGCACCGCCTGCGCGCTCCACCGAGGCCACGGGCGAGCTGCCCGTGTTCGCTCGCCGCTCCGAGCTCGTCGCCGAGGCCTGGCGGCTCGCGCTCGAGGCGTACCGCTCCAACGCGAACGGGAACGCCGCCGCCGACGTCGAGCACCCGGCGATCACAGCCCGCCTGCTGCACGACGCCGGCTGCGACGAGACGACCGTCGCGACCGCGGTCCTGCACGACGTGATCGAGGACACCGGGCTCAGCGCGCAGACGATCGCCGAGCGCCTCGGCCCCGAGGTCGCGCGGCGCGTCGAGGCGCTCACCGAGGACACGCAGATCGCCGCCTACGCCGAGCGCAAGCGCGAGCTGCGCGCCCGCGGGATCGCCGCCGGGCCGGAGGTCGCCGTCGTGATGGCGGCCGACAAGCTCGCACGCGCCACGCGCGCGGCCGGCGGCGCGCTGCGGCCCGAGAAGCTGCGCCACTTCCAGGCGTCGGTCGCCGAGCTGCAGGAGGCCTACCCGGACCTGCCGCTGCTCGAGCCGCTCGCGCAGGCGGTCGAACGGCTGCGACCGACGACCGGCGAGGCGGCGGCAGCCGTCGGCGACCCGTCGCTGTACGTCAACCGCGAGCTGTCGTGGCTCGACTTCAACGACCGCGTCCTGCAGCTTGCCGAGGACGACAGCCTCCCGCTGCTCGAGCGCGTGAAGTTCTGCGCGATCTACAGCTCGAACCTCGACGAGTTCTTCATGGTCCGCGTCGCCGGCGTGCACGACCAGGTCGACGCGGGCATCGAGGCCAAGAGCGCCGACGGGATCGCGCCCCCCGAGCTGCTGGACCTCATCGGCGAGCGCGTGCGCGAGCTGGACGCCCGGCAGCGCGGCTGCTGGGAGCGATCGCTGCTGTCGGCGCTCGCCGAGCAGGGCATCCGCGTGCTCGAGCCGTCCGCGCTCGACGACGCGCAGCGGGAGGCGCTCGACGCGCGCTTCCGGCGTGAGGTCTTCCCCGCCCTCACGCCGCTCGCGGTCGGCCCGGCACAGCCGTTCCCCTACATCTCGAACCTGTCGATGAGCCTCGGCGTGCTCGTGCGCGACCCCGCGACCGACCAGACGCGCTTCGCGCGCGTGAAGGTGCCGAAGGAGGGGCTGCCGCGCTTCCTCGCACTTCCCGACGGGCGCACGCTGGTGCCGATGGAGGCGGTCATCGCCGACCACCTCGCCCGCCTCTTCCGCGGGATGGAGATCCTCGCGCACACCGTCTTCCGCGTCACGCGCGACGCCGACTTCACGGTCTCCGACGAGGCTGACGACCTGCTCGAGGCGGTCGAGGCGCAGCTGCGCCGGCGGCGCTTCGGCGAGGTCGTGCGACTGGAGCTCGCCGCCGGCACCGACCCGCTGCTGCGCGCCCGCCTGCTGGCCGACCTGGAGGTCGAGGAGCGCGACGTCTACGAGGTCGACGGGCTGCTCGACCCGGCCGACCTGTGGCAGATCGTGAAGCTGCCCGGCTTCCGGGAGCTGCGCGACCCGCCATGGACGCCGGTCGTGCCGCCGGAGTTCGAGCAGGACGGCAAGCGCGCCGACCTGTTCGCGCTGATGCGCGAGCGCGACCTGCTCGTGCACCACCCGTACGACACGTTCGCGACCGTCGAGCGCTTCGTCGGGCAGGCGGTCAACGACCCCGACGTGCTCGCGATCAAGCAGACGGTGTACCGCACGAGCGATGACTCGCCGCTCGTGCCGGCGCTGATCCGCGCCTCCGAGCGCGGCAAGCAGGCGGTCGGCCTCGTCGAGCTGACGGCGCGCTTCGACGAGCGGGCGAACATCAGCTGGGCGCGGGCGCTGGAGCAGTCGGGCGTGCACGTGACGTACGGAATCCCGGGCCTCAAGACGCATGCCAAGGCCGTGCTCGTCGTGCGGCGCGAGGGCGACGGCGTGCGCCACTACGCGCACGTCGGCACCGGCAACTACCACCGCGGCACGGCCGACCTCTACACCGACTTCGGCGTCTTCACCGCCGACGAGGCCGTGACCGGCGAGATCGCCGAGCTGTTCAACCAGCTGACCGGCTACTCACGGCCGGAGCACTATCGGCGCGTGCTCGTCGCGCCGCTCAACCTGCGCGAGCGGATCATCGGCCAGATCGACGCGACGATCGACGCGCACGAGGCCGGCAAGGACACGCGCATCCGCATGAAGATGAACTCGCTCGTCGACGCCGCCTGCATCCGCGCCCTCTACCGCGCCTCACAGGCGGGCGTGCCAGTCGAGCTCAACGTGCGCAGCGCGTGCTGCCTGCGCCCGGGTGTGTCCGGCGTCTCAGAGAACATCCGCGTCGTGTCGATCGTCGGCCGCTTCCTCGAGCACTCGCGCATCTACGCCTTCCAGCGCGGCGAGCAGACGGCCGTCTTCGTCGGCTCCGCGGACCTGATGCCGCGCAACCTCGACTCGCGCGTGGAGCTCGTCGTGCCGGTGGACGACTCCGACGCGCGCGCTGACCTGCTCGACACGCTCGAGCGCTGCTTCGCCGACACCGAGAACGCATGGGAGCTGGCCGCCGACGGCCGCTGGTCCCATCGCAGCGTTCCGCCCGGCGGGCAGCCGCGCGACGTGCAAGCGGAGCTGATGCGCGCGCACCTCGCGCGTGCGCAGCACGCCGCGGCGTGAGCTCCCGCCGCGCCGTCATCGACCTCGGCTCGAACAGCTTCCGGCTCGTCGTCTTCACGACCGGCGACGGCGGCTGGTGGAAGCGCACCGACGAGCTGAGCGACATGGTGCGGCTCGGCGGCGAGCTCGAGGACGACGGGTCGCTGTCGGCGCACCGCATGGCGCATGCGCTGGAGACGCTGCGCGTGTTCGCGGCCTTCTGCGCGACGAGCGGGATCAGAGGCGACGCCGTCGAGGCGGTCGCGACGAGCGCGATCCGCGACGCGCCGAACGGAGCGGCGTTCGTCGAGCGCGCGCAGCGCGCGACCGGGCTGCCGATCCGCGTGCTGTCCGGCGAGGAGGAGGCGCGCTGCTCGTACGTTGCGGCCGCCAACTCGACGTCGCTGACGAACGGCGTCGTGCTCGACCTCGGCGGTGGCAGCCTCGAGCTGGTGGAGGTGCGCGAGCGGCGCGCCTGCGCGATCGCCTCGTGGCCGCTCGGCGCGGTGCGGACGACCGAGCGCTTCCTGCCCGGCGACGGCCCGACCAAGGCGAGCGCCGTCGCAAAGCTGCGGTCGCGGACGTTGAGAGCACTGGAGGACGCGCCGTGGGTGGAATCGGCCGGCCCGGAGCGACTCGTCGGCCTCGGCGGCAGCGTGCGCAACCTGGCGATGGCCGCGGTGCGGGCCGCCGAGCTGCCGCTCGACAGCGTGCAGGGCTTCGTGCTGACGCCGGAGGCCCTGGCCGCGCTGGTCGACGAGCTGGCCGCGCGCAGCGTCGAGGAGCGCGAGCGCGTGCCGGGCATCAAGCGCGGTCGCGGCGAGGTGATCCTGGCAGCAGCCGTCGTGCTGCAGACGGTGCTGGAGGCGAGCGGTGCGCCCGGGATCGAGGTCACGGAGGCGGGCCTGCGCGAGGGGATCTTCCTCGCCGGGCTGCTGGCGCCGGTCGACCCGCCGCTCGTGCCGGACGTGCGCGCCGCCAGCGTGCGCAACCTCGCGCGCCAGCATGGCGTCGACCTCGTGCACGCCGAGCACATCACGGCGCTCGCTCATCAGCTGTTGGAGGCGCTGCCGGGCGCCGGGCTGCCGGAGCCGGGCGAGCCGCAGCTGGTGGAGGCGGCGGCGCTGCTGCACGACGTCGGCATGGCCGTCGACTACGACGACCACCACAAGCACTCGTCGTATCTGATCCTCGGCTCGGGGCTGCCCGGCTACACGCCGCGCGAGGTGGCGCTGATCGCACTGATGGCGCGCTACCACCGCAAGGGCACGCCGCAGCTCGGCCCGCTGGCGCCGCTGTGCCGGGAGGGCGACGAGGAGCTCGTCCTGCGCGGCGCCGCGCTGTTGCGAATAGCGGAGCAGCTCGAGCGCAACCGGGACCAGGTCGTGCGCGCGATCCGCCTGCGCCGCCGCACCGACGATGCGGACGCCGACGGCGGGGTCGAGCTGGAGCTCGACGCGATCGGCGACGACACCGTCGCGCGCTGGGGCGCCGAGCGCCAGGGCGACCTGTTCGAGCGGGCCTTTGGGGCGCCGCTGACGGTGGTGACGCGCTGATTCGATGAGGGCGAGTCGCCCTCATCGAGGTCGTGACGGTCTGCCGTGCATGATACCGTCAGAGACAGATCAGGGAATACAAGATGGAGATGGCAATGGCTGCGCGGGCAGTGCAGATCAGCGGGCAACACTTCGACCTCGACACGCGCCGGATCGTGCGTGCCGTCTCCCGAGCGCTTCCCGAGCCCGTCCGGGACCACTACGTCGTGATCGAGGGACGACGCTACCCACCCAAGCAGGTCATCGCCCTCGCGACAGGCCTCGATCGCGCCGACTTCACGACCCACCAGGCCCGGCGCATCCTGCGTCGCCTCGGCTTCACCGCCGCACGGCGCACCGCCATCCCCGGTCCACCCTCGACACCTGAGACCAGACGATCAGCCGCCGATCCGGTCGAGCGCCTGCGTCCGCACATCGGCGCGTGGATCGCCGTCAAGGACGATGACGTTCTCGTCTCCGCTGACTCGCCCGCGGCCGTGCTTGCATGGCTCTCCCAGCACGACCAAATGGCCGACTCGATGTTCCGCGTCCCCGAGAACGAGACGGCCGCCGGCGGCGCCGCACCCGCGTGAGATTCCCCTTCCGCCATCTGCCCGCCGCCGGCGGTGGGCAGCTCACGCCCCGACCCACGGTCGATGTGTGGCTCGAAGGGATCGACGCCGTCCCGCTCGCCTCGCTCGTCGATACGGGCGCCCTGCGCACGCGCTTCTCCCGCGACCTGGCGACGGCTGCCGGCATCGAGCCGGACGACGACCTCGCCGAGAAGTTCGCTGTGGGCGGCACACTCGTCACAGGCGCACCCGCCCGAGTCCTCATGCGTATCGGGGCAGGTGACGCCTCCCACGCCTGGGAAGCGCCCGTGTGGTTCTGCGATCCGTGGCCGTTCGGCTTTCAGTTGCTCGGCCTCGAAGGCTTCCTCCAGCACTTCCGCGTGACCCTCTCCGCCTACCACGAGTGGATCGACTGCAGGCCCGAGCGCTGACGCAGCCGCTGACTACGGCTCGACGCGCTCGATCGTTCTCACGCGGTCGATCGCGCGATCGAAGGACATCACCGCGCCCATGCCGGTCGCCTCCGCGCTCGCGACCAAGTACGCCTCTGCGAAGTCGAGCCGGTCTACCTCGTAGACCTCGAGCGCGCGAAGCAGGAGCGGCGCGTCGAGCACCGCGATCGACGGCAGGGCGATCGCCGCCCGCATCAGCTCCGCGACCCGCTCGCGCTCGACTTCGTAGAAGGACTCCAGCACGTAGACGCACTCGGCGAGCACGAGGTCAGCTAGGAGCAGTCGCTCGCCGCCGGCGAGCGCAGCCGTCGCCCTGGCGGCCATGTCCGGCGGATCGCCGGTCAGGTGCCGGACGAGGACGTTCGTGTCGAGAAAGGCGCTCAGCGCCGCTTCTCCGCACGCGCGTGACGCGTCTGCCGCACGACCTCATCCCACGCC
>DATHEP010000055.1:0-3131 GCA_035318525.1 Conexibacter sp. | reverse complement strand
CCTCGGCGACCCCGACGGGCAGGGGGCGCTGGCGGCGCTCGCCTCGCTCGCCGTCGCGCAAGGCGTGACGACCGCGTTCGACGGCGCACCCGCGCAGGAGACCGGACGGCTGTGCCTGACGGCGAGCCTGCGCGAGCTGAGAAGACCGCTGCGCTTCTGCAACCGCTACGTCGTGCAGGGCACGCTGCAGCCGGACCTGCCGATCCCGCTCGCGCTGACGATGGGCAGCGACGTGACGAGCGCGCTCGACCGCGTCGCGAGCGCGCGCTTCCGCGCACTGCACCTGACGAGAGTCGAGGCCTCCGCGCACATCGAGCGCGGCCTGCGGCTCGCGACGATCCGCAGTGCGCGCGTCACGCCCACGCACGTGCGGCCGGGGCAGCGGGTGCAGGTCGCCCTGCGCGTACGGCTGCTGCGCGGCCCGCTGCGCACGCTGCGCTTCAAGCTGCGCATCCCGCGCGACGCGTCGCCCGGGCCCCGCACGCTGCGCTTCGGCGGCACGCCGATCGAAGACGCGTCGCTGCTGAGCAGCGACGCGCTGTCGCTGTTGCTGGAGCTGTTCAGCGGCGGCAGCGGTGGCGGTGCGCAGACGATGAGACAGGTCGTGCGCGGGTACGAGCGCACCGCCCGCTACGACGGCGTGCGCGCGAAGCTCGGGCCCGAGATCTGGCGTGTCTACCGCGACCCGCAGCTGCGGATCGACGGTGGGACGCGCGTCGACCTCGTCGTCGCCGGCCCGCGCGGCAGAGGGCTGCCGGCGGAGCTGCGGAAGCTGCTCGAGCTGCTGCGCTAGAGCCGGTTCTCGATCGACAGCGGGGGTGCCTGCGCCTCGGCGGCTGGCGCTTCGGCGACCGGCGCTTCGGCGACCGGCGCTTCGTCCGGCTGCTCGACGCCGAGCAGCTCGGCGAGCTCGCCGCTCTCGTACATCTCGGCCACGATGTCGGCGCCGCCGACCAGCTCGCCTCTCACGAACAGCTGCGGGATCGTCGGCCAGTTCGAGAGGGCCGTCAGCTCCTGCCGGATGCGCGGGTCGGGCAGGATGTCGACCGCCGCGAACGGCGCCTCGAGCGCCTGCAGCGCGCCGGCGGTGCGCGCCGAGAAGCCGCACATCGGCTGCTCCGGCGTGCCCTTCATGAAGAGGATCACGGGGTTCGATCTGATCGCGTCGTCGATCGCGTCGCGGAGGGGGTTCTGCGTCTCGTCGCTCACGGTGGGGGTCCTCACTCGGCCTTGGTCTTGAGGGACAGGGCGTGGATGCTGCCACCGAGCTCGCCGTCGAAGACGTCGTAGACGAGCCGGTGCTGGGCGATCCGCGGCAGCCCGGCGAACGCCGGCGCGACGACGGTCGCCTCGAAATGGGCTCCGTCGTCGCCGGAGACCTCGGCTCTCGCGCCGGGGATGCCAGCCTCGATGCGTGCTTTCAGCTCTTCCTTGGTTGCCATCGTGTCCAAGGGTAGCGCCGCTCGACGGGTCGCTACACTGAATGAAGCATGATCACCTTGACCGACAAGGGTGCCGAGAAGGTGCGCGAGTTCCTCGCCTCCCAGGGCACCGAGGTCGCGACGGCCGGGCTGCGCGTCGGCGTGCGCGGCGGCGGCTGCTCCGGCTTCCAATACGCGCTCGCCTTCGACCAGCAGCGCGACGGCGATCAGGTCTTCGAGCACCAGGGCATCCGCCTGCTGGTCGACGAGCCGAGCCTGCCGTACGTGCAGGGCTCGGTGATCGACTACACCGACGACCTCCAGGGCGCCGGCTTCAAGGTCGAGAACCCGAACGTGATCGCGGCCTGCGGTTGCGGCTCCTCGTTCCGCGTCGCCGACGAGCAAGAAGTCAGCGCCGTCTGACGCCGTCTCGCCGCGCCTGGCGGCGTCATCGGGGTTCGCCGTACGTGAGTACGGCTTCACCCCTGCTTCCTTGCCAGGCACGACGATACGACGCCAGCCGGCACTGCCTTGCGGTCTAGGTGGGCTCGTTGTCCAAGCTGCGCCAGAGGTAGCGGCAGGCCAGCGTCCGATGCGGGCGCCACGGCTCGGCGATCTCCGTGAGCTGCGCGGGGTCGGGCAGGCCGGGCAGGCCGTAGGCGCGCTCGACGGCGCGGCGGATGCCGAGGTCGCCGACGGGCAACACGTCGGGGCGCAGGAGGTGGAACATCAGAAACATGTCGGCTGTCCACTGTCCGAGGCCCTTCACGGCGACGAGCTCGGCGGCGACCTCCTCGTCCGGCATCGCGTCGAGCCGCTCGAGCTCCAGCTCGCCCGAGACGACGTGCTCGGCGAGCGAGCGCAGGTAGCTCGCCTTCGCTCTCGACAGCCCGACGGAGCGCAGCTCCTCCGGGTCGTCGGCGATGATCTCGGCTGGCGTCGGCGTGCGGCCGCCGAAGCGGTCGGTCAGGCGCCCGTAGATCGTGCGCGCCGCCTTCGTCGAGAGCTGCTGGCCGACGATCGCGCGCACGAGCGCGCCGTAGTGGTCGTCGGGGCGGCCGTCGCGTCCGTCGCCGAGCGCGCCGCCGCCGCCGACCGCGTCGATCAGCGCGTCGAGCACGGGGTCTGCCGCGCGCAGGTGGGACTCGGGGGTCACGCGCGAGCATGTTACGCCCGTGTCGTGCGTGGACCGCAGATTGCGTAGATGAGCCGGAGACCACGCTAGGATCACGCGCGTATGCGCGTAGCCTTGGTCTCGCCGTACTCTTGGACCTACCCCGGCGGCGTCACTCGGCACATCGAGGCGCTCGCCGAGCGCTTCATCGCCGAGGGGCACGAGGTCCGCGTGCTGGCGCCCTACGATCCCGACGACCGCCTGTCGTCGCTGCTGCACCGCGGGGCGACGCCGCAGCGCCGCCCGCTGCCCGAGTACCTGATCCCGCTCGGCCGCACGATGGGGTTCAAGGCGAACGGCGCCGTCTCGAACCTGTCGGCGCGCACCGCCGGGGTCAGCCAGATGCGCCGGGAGCTGCGCGCCGGCGGCTTCGACGTCGTCCACCTGCATGAGCCGGTCGTGCCGATGCTGTGCTGGGACGCGTGCGTCTCGACGCGCCTGCCACTCGTCGCCACGTTCCACGCGTACTCGACGAACCGCCTCACGAACAACCTCGCGAACGTGCTCGGCGCGCGCCGTCTGTTCAACCACCTGCA
>DATHEP010000054.1:0-2630 GCA_035318525.1 Conexibacter sp. | reverse complement strand
CCTTCGCCGGTGTTGCTTTTCCCGCCGAGCCGATTCATGGCGATCGCCATCGTCTCGTGCGCTTCGCGCGAGATGGACCCCAGCGACATCGCGCCGGTGGCGAAGCGCTTGACGATCTCGGAGGCCGGCTCGACATCCTCCAGCGGGATCGGCTCGTCCAGCGTGCGCAGCTTCATCAGGCCGCGCAGCGAGGCCTTGCGCGCCGACTCCTCGTTGACGGAGCGCGCGAACTCGCGGTAGGTCTGCAGCCCCTCGCCGTTCTGCGAGCGCACCGAGTGCTGCAGCAGCGCGACCGTGTCCGGGTTCCACACGTGCAGCTCGCCGTCGCGGCGCCACTGCAGCACGCCGCCGACCGGCAGCACTTCGCGGCCCGTGCGCGGATACGCGCGGAAGTGGCGCTCGAGCGCCTCCTTCGCGAGGACCTCGATGCCGATGCCGCCGATGCGCGAGGCGGTGCCCGTGAAGTACGTGTCGATCAGTCTCGGCTCCAGCCCCACGGCCTCGAAGATCTGCGCGCCGCAGTAGGACTGGATCGTCGAGATCCCCATCTTCGAGAACGTCTTCAGCAGGCCCTTGCCGATCGCCTTGACGATCCGCTGCTCGGCCGTCTCCCTGTCGAGGTCGATCGGCAGCAGACCGCGATCGGTCAGCTCGTCGAGCGACTCGAACATCAGGTACGGGTTGATCGCCGCCACTCCATACCCGATGAGCGTCGCCATGTGGTGGATCTCGCGTGGCTCGCCGGTCTCGATCACGAGCCCGCAGCGCAGGCGCGTGCCGGCGCGCACGAGGTGATGGTGGACGGCGGCGACCGCCAGCAACGACGGGATCGCGACGCGCTCGGGGCCGAGGTTGCGGTCCGACAGGATGAGGATGTTCGCGCCCCGCTCGATCCACATCGAGGCCTCGGCGCAGATCGCCTCGACGCGCCATTCCATCCCCTCCTCACCCAGCTCGACGGGCCAAGTCAAGTCGATCGTGGCGGCATGGAAGACGTCGTGGGAGACCTGCCGCAGCTTCTCCAGCTCGTGGTTGCGCAGGATCGGCTGGCGCATGAACAGCTGGTGCGCGTGCGCGGGCGACTCGGTCAGCAGGTTGACCTCGCCGCCGACGCTCGTCGCGAGGCTCATCACGACCGACTCGCGGATCGGGTCGATCGGCGGGTTCGTGACCTGCGCGAACAGCTGCTTGAAGTAGGCGAACAGCGGCGGCTGGCGGTCCGACAGCACGGCGAGCGCGGCGTCGTTGCCCATCGAGGCGGTCGGCTCCTCGCCTCTCGCCGCCATCGGGGCGATGATCATTCGCAGGTCCTCCTGCGAGTAGCCGAACGCGAGCTGCTTGCTGCGCAGCGGCTCGACGCGCGGCGCACGCGGCGCGCGCTCCGGCAGGTCGTCGAGGTGGACGACGCGCTCCTGATGCCAGGCGCCATAGGGACGCTGGCCGGCGACCTGCGCCTTGACCTCGTCGTCCTCGACGATGCGGCCCTGCTCGAGGTCGACGAGGAAGACCTTGCCCGGCTGCAGGCGGCCCTTGCGCACGATCTCGCTCGGCTCGGCCTTCACGACGCCGGTCTCGGACGCGAGCACGACGTAGCCGTCGGCCGTCTGCACCCAGCGTCCGGGGCGCAGGCCGTTGCGGTCGAGCGTCGCGCCGACCTGCGCGCCGTCCGTGAAGGCGACGACGGCCGGACCGTCCCACGGCTCCATCACGCACGAGTGGTAGTCGTAGAAGCCGCGCACCGCCGGCGACAGGTCCGTGCGGTCGCGGTAGGCCTCGGGCACCATCATCATCACCGCGTGGGTGATCGGGCGGCCCGCCAGCACGAGCAGCTCGAGCACGTTGTCGAACGTCGCCGAGTCCGAGCCGCCCTGCTTGACGACCGGCATGACCTTGTCCAGGTCGTCGTCGCCGAACAGCTCGGAGGCAAGCTGCGACTCGCGCGCCCGCATCCAGTTGACGTTGCCGCGCAGCGTGTTGATCTCCCCGTTGTGGGCGATCATGCGATACGGGTGCGCCAGCTCCCAGCTCGGGAAGGTGTTCGTCGAGAAGCGCGAGTGGACGAGCGCCAGGCGCGTCGTGAAGCGCTCGTCCTTCAGGTCCGGGAAGTAGCCGGACAGCTGCGGCGCCGTCAGCATCCCCTTGTAGACGAGCGTGCGCGACGAGAGGCTGGGGATCGCGAGGTCGTCGCCGGCGGCCTTCTCGATCAGGCGCCGGATCACGTAGAGCTTGCGCTCGAAGGCGTCCTGGTCGGCCAGCTCGTCGCTCGCGCCGATCAGCAGGTGGCGGATGCGAGGGGCGGCTCTGCCCGCGACGATCCCGACGTGGACGTCGTCGACCGGCACGTCGCGCCAGGCGAGAACGTGCTGGCCCTCCTCCCCGACGATCCGCTCGATCGTCGCGACGAGCTCGTCGTGGCGTGCGTCCACGTGCGGCAGGAAGCAGACGGCGACGCCGTAGCGGCCCGCCGCCGGCAGCTCGGCGTCCACGACGGCGCGCAGGAACGCGTCGGGAAGCTGCAGCAGTATCCCGGCGCCGTCGCCGGTCGTCGGGTCGGCCCCAGCGGCCCCGCGGTGCTCGAGGTTCTCGAGCGCGAACAGGGCGCGGTCGACCACGCCGTGGTCCGGCTCGGG
>DATHEP010000053.1:0-2254 GCA_035318525.1 Conexibacter sp. | reverse complement strand
CGCCGTCGACGGCTGGGCCCGACAGCCCGCCATGCTCCACCAGCGTCCCGTCGAGCGCTCCGCTGAACGGCGCGGTGACGACCTCCAGTCCGAACACGACGAGGCTTGCCGCGATCAGCACGCCGAGCGCGGCGAACTGCGACCCGCTCGCGCGCGGACGGCGCGGCGCGGCGGGGCGAGCGGGCGAGACGGTGCCGAAGCCGGGGGTCCCCATCAGACGACCATCATCCCGCGCCAGCATCAACGCCCGGTGAACGACCCTCCCGCGCCGACCCGCGCGCCTGCGAGCATGCCCGCGCCATGACGCCGCCGTAGCGGCGCGCCGCGGGCGCAGCCGGCTCTAGGGTCGGCGCCGGATGGAGGGCTCGCTCGTCACGACGCTGCTGCTGCCGATCGCGCTCGCGGTCATCATGCTCAGCCTCGGGCTGGAGCTGACGGGCGCCGACTTCCGCCGCATCTTGACGGCCCCGCGCGGCGTCGCGATCGGGATGCTCAACCTCGCGCTCATCTCCCCGCTGCTCGCGTTCGGGATGGCCGAGCTGTTCGCCCTCGGCCCGGCGCTCGCCGTCGGGCTCGTGCTGCTCGGCACCGCCCCCGGCGGCACGATGGCGAACATGCTCACGCACCTGGCTCGCGGCGACACGGCGCTGTCGATCACGATGACCGCCGTCAGCAGCCTTTGCGCGATCGTCACCGTCCCGCTCGCGCTCGAGCTCGCCGCCAGCCACTTCGACGCGGGCGCGCTCGTCGACGACATCTCGATGGGCGGGATCGTCGCGCGCGTGCTGCTGATCACCGTGATCCCGGTCGGCGCCGGGATGGCGATCGCACGGCGCTGGCCGGCACAGGTGGCGGCCGCGCAGCCACGCATCAAGCGCGTCGCGATCGGGACCTTCCTCGTCGTCGTGGCAGGCGCCGTCGTCGCCGAGCACGAGCGCGCGCTTGACCACCTCGGCGAGGTCGCCGCCGCCGCGCTCGCGCTCAACCTGGCGGCGATGACGGTCAGCTACACGCTCTCGAAGCTCGCCCGCCTCGGCGACCGGCAGGCGACCGCGATCGCGCTCGAGCTGGGGATCCACAACGCGGCGCTCGCGATCGCCGTCGGCGCGACGCTCTCCCCCGAGCTGACGATCCCGGCCGCCGTCTACAGCGGCTTCATGGTCGTCACCGGCGGGCTGTTCGCGCGCCTGATGCACCGGCGCAACGCGCCGCGCGCCGTGGCGGCGGCCTAGAGGCCAGCCCAGCGCTGGAGCTGCGGCAGCGGGTCGACGGGCATGCCGCCTCTCTCCCACCAGCCGCCGACCCAGATCTCGAAGTGCAGGTGCGGGCCCGAGGCGGCGCCGGTCGCGCCGACCTGCGCGAGCTGCTGGCCGGCGACCACCGCCGTGCCCGGCGTGACGAGCACCGTGCCGCGCTTGATGTGCATGAAGACGTAGTCGCGCTGGTCGGCCGCGCCGCGCACGACGAGGTAGATGCCCGCCCCGCCCGGCTGGTTCGCCTTCCACGTGACCGAGCCGGCGACGGGCGCGACGAGCGGCGTGCCGCTTGGGGCGACGACGTCCTGCCCCTGATGTCTGTGACCGGGGCGACCGGCGCCGAAGCGCGCGTCGTCACCGCCGAAGGAGAACGTGCCCTGCACGGGGAAGGTGCCGGCGACGGTCGTCACGACCGGCGGCGCTCTCGGGGCCGCCCGTCGCGGCGCGACGGGCGGCGTCGCGCTCGGCTGCCGCTTCACGACTCTGCGCGGCGGCTTGCGCCCCGCCAGCGCACCGCCCGTGCGCGAGCTGCTCGCGCCGCGCGGCGGCTCGACGCCGGGTGCCGCTCCGCCGGTCGCCTGGACGCCGGTGCTCGGGGTTCCCGCAACCTCACTCCCCGGGGCCGCGCCGCCGGCATTCGCCGCTGCCGCCGTTGCCGGCAGCGCCGCCGACGCGGCCCCGAGAGTTATGAGGAGGAGAGAAGTGGCGCGAATGGATCGGGCCATCCCCTCCACATTCGGTCTATCGGCGGACGCGGCCGATCTCTGCAGTCACGGTTGCAGAGGTTCGCGACCGTGAGCTCGTGCATCGACACACGTGACTGGTCGGCGCGTGTACCTACGAGGCCGGATGAGTTCTAGGTTCTAGTACCGACGAGTTCTAGAACGTCGTACCGGAAACGCCGATCGGGCGGGTGGCGGTGAGGATGCACGTGCGCCGGCCGAAGGCCGGTGTGCGCGCACCCGGAGCCGACAGGACCCGCCCGCCGACCTCGCCGG
>DATHEP010000052.1:0-3284 GCA_035318525.1 Conexibacter sp. | reverse complement strand
CGTGGATCTGCGCCGGCAGCATCCTGGAGCCGAGCTGGAGCGGCTTCAGGCCCTCGCCGGTGATCTGGTACTCGAGGATCGCGCGGATGTCCTCCTGCACGGCCATCGCGTACGCCACCTTGTAGGGCAGCACGAGCGTGTTCGGCGGCATCCCGATCGAGTCGTAGATCGCGAGCACGCGCTCCTTGATGTCGCCCTCGATCGTGGCGGTCGCCTGGTCCCAGTTCGTCGACGGGGTCGCGTCCATCGCGTTGTCGAGCTGGCCGCCGTTGGAGACGATGTTCAGCATCGCTGCGACGCGGACCTCGCGGGCGAGGTTCATGCGGTGCGCGAGGAACTCGGCCTTCGACTGGCGCAGGTGCAGCTCCGACTCGACCTGCGACTTCTCGAGGTCGGTCAGTGACACCTTGAAGGCGAACTCCTCGCAGAGGAAGTTCTCGAGCGACCAGTTGTAGTCGAGCTCCTTCGCCGGCGCGCGATCGGACGACTTGTTGTCGGTGTCGTTCGCGAACCAGAACTGCTTGTCGAAGACGGGGTACTGGCCGGACAGCTTCGTCACCCGGATCGACGGCAGGAGCCGGTCCGCGACGAACCCGCTCGACTTGTAGCGCCGGGCGACGTTCGAGAGGAACGGATCGATGACCTGCAGTGCGCGTGCGCGGTTGATTGACATCAGATCAGGTTGGAAAGCTGTCGGGGCTGGACATAGAGCGAGAGGACCTCGCCGGCGGCGGCCGCCGAGCGGGTCACGCCGGCGGACCAGCGGGTGATGCCGGACGCGCCGGCGATCGGGCCGATGTCACCGTTCGTGGACGCGACGCCGACCTCGGCGCCGTGGCCGACGGACGCTGCGGCGACGACCTTCACGACGTTGTTCAGGCCGTAGACGGTCAACTGCTCGCCCTGGGCGCCGGACGCGTCGACCTGGCCGTACGGCCGGACGTTGTTGGTCCCGATCGGGACGATCTGATTGTCGACCGTGTCGAGCGCGACGAGCTTCCGCGCCTGGACCGCCGAGGCGGCCTTCAGCGAGTCGATGTAGCCCTTGTGGTCCTGGTGGGCCATTAGACCGCGGTCCCTCTGGCGACGATGTGGTAGGCCTCGATGTAGTCGATCTTGTGCTCGGCCGCGTAGGCCTGGGCCTTGCGGTCGAGCTCGAGGCCCTCCTGGTCGATCTCGGCGTCCGCGCCCTCGATCGCGTAGGTGTTGGTCTCCTCGCGGGTCGCGTTGCCGCTGCCGGCTCCGCCGGCTCCGCCGGACGGGTCGGTGTTCACGATCGGCTGCAGCGAGCTGAGCGTCTCGAGCGCGAGCTCGTGGTCGTTGTCGAAGATCTTGCGGAAGCGCTCGCGCGTCTCCGGGATTGCGTCCACGCAGCCCTTCTCGAGGGCGCCGTCGAACGCGGCGTTGAACTTCTCGTCGGCGCGCTCGGACTGGATGACCCCAAGGTCCTGCGAGGCCTTCTCGCCGGCGTTCGCCTTCGTTTCGAGCTCGGAGAGCTTGGTGGCGGTCACGACGACCTGGTCGTCCGCGGGGGCCTTGTCGGCCTTGTCCTTCGCGTCGCGGGCGGCGGCGAGGATCTCGTCCGGTGTGGCGTCCGTGAGGCCGAAGACCTCGGACACCTGACGGAGGGCCGCGGTGTCACGCATGAACGTGACTGCCTGCTCCTCGGTCGTGTCGGCGGCGAGGCCGAACACCTGGATGATCTGGCTGAGTTCCATCGCGGCGGGACTATCCGACGGGTCCGGCTCGGCGGGATCGGGCGTGATCGTTTCGGTGTCCTCGGTCGCGAACGCTCCGCGGGAGAACGACTGCGTCAAAGCCACCACCGCCATCTGCTCGAAGAACGGCCGGTTCGTCAGCGCGACGCCGAACAGCACCGCCCCGCGCTTGGTGCCGTCATCGCTGGTGTAGTTGAGCTTCCACGTCGGGCTGATGTAGCGGTACTCGCGCTCACGGATCGAGTACGCGCCCTGCCACGTCCACTCGACGGTCGCGTAGAGCTTGTCGCCGTCGGCCTCGAGCTTCTTGATCCACCCGCACGCCTTGGTGTCGCCCTTGTACTCGGGGGCGTGGTCGAAGTCGACGGGCAGCTCGCTGGTCGGGATCCCGGCGGCCGCGTTGTCGATGAACGACTGGAAGGTGTCGGGGGTGACGTCGAACTTGCCGTACAGCGGATGCTTGAACTTCCCGGCCTTCGCGATCTGGATCCGCGACGTCGGCGGCGTGTACTCCGCGACCGAGATGTCCTCGGGCGCCCCGTCGGGGAACGAGTAGCCCGTGAAGTCGGGGGCGTCGGCGAAGAACGCCAGCGTGGCTTCGGTCACTGTCATGCGCGGGGCGACTATCCGGCGGAGGTGCGACGGGCCCGGCCGCCCAGCCGGGCCCGTCTTTGTGGCTCCCTCGTATGGCGAAAGCGTGCGGCGCCCGACCGTGGTGGCCGGGCGCCTATCAGAGACGCTTCGCGAGCCGGGGACTATCCGGCGCCGCGGAGCGTGGGACTATGTGAGCGTGGATCTGCCCGCAGAAGCGCCCTCAACTACGTCGGACGACCGGCGTCGGCACGTCACGGTCGCCGACGACCGGGTGGCCATGACGGTCGTCGTGCCGCTCGGCGAGCCGCACCGTCCTCCGGTTCGGGAGGCGCAGCCGCCCGAACGGGTGTGGCTGCTCGACGGCCCGGACCGCGGGGCGCACCTGCTGCTGTCGTCGCCGCCGCCGCGGATGGCGCTGTCCCAGGTGGAGGAGGAGGAGCTCGTTGAGCACCACGTCGAGGAGACGGCGATCGGTGAGGTTGAGGTCGAGCGTCGCCGGCCCACCGTCCTTCACTGGTACGAGCGGATCCGGTTCGCGCGTACGCGCGAACGCGGCGAGGTGTGGGCCTACCAGTACGCAGGGCCCGGCCCCGCCTGAGAAACGTACTCGCCAGGACGTCGCTATGCAGTTCTATTCACGAAGGGATCGCCCGATCGCAGTGGCAGAGCGGATCCTGCGGTGTACTCGCGAGTACGTATGCACCACGATGCGCTAGGGCTCGTCGTCGCCTTCCTCGAGCGCGACCTGGATCCGCACGAGGCTGTCCGCGAGGTCGTCGCGGCCGTCCGCCCGCAGCCGGCGCTGCAGCTCCTCGAGCTGCTCCGATCCCAGCCCGTCGCCACCCTGCAGGTACGGCTTGCCGCGGAGCTTCGCGCCCCACCACCCACAGTCGCCCTCGCACACGGCAAGCTCGAAGTCGCCCGACGGGGCGTGGAAGACGAACGTGTCGTCGCGGCAGCGGCGCCGGCGGA
>DATHEP010000051.1:0-2505 GCA_035318525.1 Conexibacter sp. | reverse complement strand
ACCTCGACACGCTCGCCATCCGAACCCGCTGAGACCATCCGACCGGCGCCCCCACCCGAGCGCCAACCACCCGAACGGCCGCGCCCACCCGAGCGCGGCCGTTCCTCGTTCAACCCGCCCCACCGATTATCCGGGGCAAGTAGCTAGCCGGTCGGCGCCGCCAGCGCCGCGCCGGCAGGGCCGGCGGGGCGCCGCTCGCGGCTGCGCGCGCACACGTCGCTAAAGGATTTCGGCACCGATACCGAACATTGGACGGTATGGCATACCGAACAGTGTCAGGTAAGGAGACGCAGATGCCTCGCAGCTGGTCCCCCCGGTCGCGGCCCAGCCGCCGCCCGGTCAGCCTCACCGTCATCGCGGCGGTCGCCGCGCTCGGCGCCGGATCGACCGCAGCAGCGGCCGCATCCCCCACCGCCACCACCGCGAAGCGGTGCGCCCAGGTCGCCGGCGCGACGAGCGGCTCGACGTGGTCGCAGGTCCAGATCGTCAACGTGCGCGGCATCTCCTGCGGAGCCGCGCGCAACGTCGTGCGCCGCTGCCTCGCCAGAGACGCCGTCAGAGGCTGGACGCGCAGCGGCAGAACGGCCGCGCCCGGACTGCGCGACGGCAGACGCCGCATCAAGCTGAAGGTCCTCACCGACGACGAGCCGACGTGCGTCGAGCACGGCCCCGTCGGCGTCGGCGTCGGCGTCGGCGCCGGCCTGGGCGCCGGCGCGCTGCGCGGCGCCGGCCCGTTCGAGGGCCCCTTCCAGATGCCGCCCACGTCGAGAGTGAAGTGGCAGTGGACCCAGCCGATCGCCAGCCGCGCCGCCACCGCGATCGAGGTCGGCTCCGCGACGCTGTCCGGCCAGGCGCGCACGAGCGACGACACCGTGCGCTCGGTGTGGTTCGAGTACGGCAAGACGCGCGACCTCGCGCGCGGCACGAAGACCGCCGCCCAGGCGCCCAAGACGGTCGCCGACGACGCGCCGTGGAGCTTCGACCAGCCGATCAAGGGCCTCGACGCGAAGACGCGCTACTTCTGGCGCGCCGCGGCGAACCTCGACAACGGCACGTCCGAGGGCAGAACGATCTACGGCGCGACCGGCTCGTTCGTAACCGAGGGCTACCGCAAGATGAGCGGCGCGAACCCCTGCTCGCAGGCGGTCTTCGGCGGCAACGAGGGTGGCATCACGCAGGTGACGGAGTCGCTGACGGTCGTCTGCTCGCCGCGGTGGGAGCTCGTCAACAAGACGTACCTCCCCATCTCCGTCGGCTACTCGGGCCGCCTCACCTGCCCGCGCGACTACGCCCACAACCTCAACGCGGGCAACGTCGAGATCAACATCCCGAAGATCGACTACAAGGTGAAGTTCAACAACCTCGTCAACTACTGGCGGTCGAACGACAGCGCCCGCTTCACCACGTTCCCGGGCTACCAGCAGCACTACGAGGGCGCCGAGCAGGGTCCGCTCGTCGGCTGGCACGAGTGGAACATCGACGAGTGGGGCTCGCTCGGCTCGACGAACAGCACGCTCGTGCAGCTGTGGATCAACTGCACCGACAACTGGCAGGCGTTCTCGACCGAGCAGCTCGCGCGCGGCGAGGGCGACGACCAGCCGAGCACTAGCGCTCCGCCCACGCCGGACGACTTCCGCTTCGTGCGCGTGGACGGCGGGTGGAGGGGCAGCTGGGACGCGGTGAGAAACGTCACCGGCGGCGTCGCCGGCTACCAGCTGCAGGTCAACTCGGTGAGAGACGGCAGCCCGGCGGGCGTGCTCGTGACCGACCTCGGCACGACCGGCACGATCTCGGACGCGTACGTCAAGGCGATGGTCGACATCTACCGCACGCGCACCCTCTACGCGCACGTGTGGGCGATCAGCGGCGAGGGCGTTCGCAGCACGAGATCCGCAGTCATCCCGATCACGGCCCCGTAGGCCGTGACGGCGCCCGCCCGCACCGGTCGCGGGCGGGCGCCACTTTTCGGCAGAACGACGCCGGCCGGCCCGCTACCGTCGCCTGACTCCCGATGACCCGCCTCGCGCACAACCGCGAAACCCCCCTCAGCCGCGAGGAGATCGCCGCCGAGGCGCTACGTCAGTTCGACGCGGGCTCGACGGCGCCCAGCATCCGTCAGCTGGCGAGCGCACTCGGCGCCACGCCGTCGGCGATCTACCACCACTTCCCGTCGCGCGCCGCCATCTACCAGGCGGGCGTGGACCTCGTGTGGACCGAGGCGACCGACGACGTGGTCGAGCTCCTGTCCGACCCCTTCACGGCAGAGCCGGCGGACGTCCTGGTGGCGGCGGCCGTCGCCTCGCGGCGTGCCTTCATGCGCCACTACCGGATCGCTCCCTACGCGTCCGCGACGCCCGCGGGCAGCGGGATGATGGCGAACGTCTTCGCGCTCGTCGCGAGCGTGCTCGAACGGCTCGGGCTCGAGGGCGAGGAGGCCGCGGCCGCCTTCCACACCTACGCCGCCTTCACCTTCGGCACGATCGTCTTCGCCGCCACGCGGCAGAT
>DATHEP010000050.1:0-2199 GCA_035318525.1 Conexibacter sp. | reverse complement strand
ACCTCGACACGCTCGCCATCCGAACCCGCTGAGACCATCCGACCGGCGCCCCCACCCGAGCGCCAACCACCCGAACGGCCGCGCCCACCCGAGCGCGGCCGTTCCTCGTTCAACCCGCCCCACCGATTATCCGGGGCAAGTGACTAGGGGTGCCGAAGCCGGCCATGTGGCCGGCGGAGGCGGGCCCCCGTGCTCATGCCGTCGCCGGCACGCCGAACATTCTGCGGAACGACTCGGCGTCGTTGAGGTGGGGGAAGTCGCCCTCCGGCGTCTCGACGCCGAGGAACTCGGCCAGCCGCGGCCAGCCCTCCTTGACCTCCCACACGAGCAGCTGGTCGGCGGGGACGTGCTGCTTGACCGCCTCGTTGTGCTTCTCGAAGACGGAGATCGCGAAGTCCTTGTCGGCGAATCTGTCCTCGAACGTCGTGTCCCAGATCAACGTGCGGATCATGCCGAGGACCTCCGGCGGGGCGCCGGGCCCGTCGCCCTCGAGCGCGCCGCGGGCGGCCGCCTCCTTGAGCGCGTAGATCGTCTTCTCGGCGCTCGCGTACCACTTCTCCGGATCGCGCACGGAGAGGATCACCTTCGCGTCGGGGTAGGCCGCGAGGATGCGGTCGTAGAAGGTGCAGCCCGGCCAGTCGACCGTCGCGCGGAAGCCGTCGAAGACGACGTTCCAGTCGACGTCCTCGCCGTTGAGCGCCGCCAGGAACATCGGCGCGCGGTCGGGATGCGGCATCAGGTCGACCATGTGGAAGGCGGGGCCGAAGCCGATCTGCTCGAGCGCGGCCTTCAGCGACCACGTCCCGGTGCGTCCGAAGCCCGCGCCGATGACTTGCACGTCTGCCACTGCGTCTCCTTCCGTCGGGGGAGGTTCCACGCCGCGCGCCGCGCGGCGCTACCAGCTCAGCAGCATCAGGCCGACGGTCACGCCGGGCCCGATCGTCACCATCAAGCCGCGCTCGCCCGGCTGCGGCTTGCGCTGCGCGACCGTCTCGCGCAGCACGTAGAAGCTCGTCGGCGTGCCCATGTTCCCGTAGCGCGCGAGCACGTCGCGGCTGATCGCGACGTCCTCGTCGGACAGGCTGAGTCCCTTCTGGACGCCGTCGATGATGCCGCGCCCGCCGGGGTGGACGATCCAGTGGTCGACCTCGTCGGCGCTCGCGCCGTTCGCAGCGAGGAAGCCGTCGACCAGGTCCTGCAGGTGGCGTCTGGCGAGCTTCGGCAGCTCGCGGCCGATCTCCATGAAGCTGTCCTGGCCGGCGAGACGGAAGTGGACGGTGCCGAGCGTGCCCTCGATCTGGTGCTGCTGCGAGGCGACGATCGACGGGCCGACGACGCTCGACCCGTTCGTCAGCAGGGCGGCCGCGCAGCCGTCGCCGAACAGCGACGAGCCGATCGTCTTGACCTGCTCGTCGTCCTGGTCGACGATCGTCAGGAAGCCGGTGATCGACTCGGCGGCGACCACGAGCGCGTGCTTGCCGGGATGGTCGCGCATCGACTGCGACGCGATCTTGAAGAGCGGCACGGCGCTCGCGCAGCCGACGCCGACGACGTGGTATTTGTCGGTCGACGGGTCCATCCCGTAGTGCTCCAGCAGCCTGTGCGCGAGCGTCGGGCCGCCGAGCGAGTAGTACGTGGCGGTGACGAGCGTGCCGATGTCGGCGGGGTCGAGCTCGAGCGCGTCGATCGCCTCGATCGCGAGCCGCAGCAACTGCTCCTCAGTCTGCACGGTGCGCTCCTGCAGCGTCGTGCCGAGGATGTCCGGCGTCAGCTCGAAGTGCCGCCGTTCGACGCCGCATCTCTCGAAGATCATCTGCGCGAACTCGTCGTCCGCGAGGCCGAGCATCGTCAGCATCTCGTCCTGGGAGTAGGACGAAGCCGGGTTGGCCACGGCGATCTCGTTGACTCGGATGTTCATGTGGGGAAGGGGCCCCCTCGCAGCACATCCGTGCCGCCCGTGAGGCAGCGCCGCACTCTACCAACGAACACCGCCATGTCCGGATGCGGACAGTGAGATTTAGGCAGCCTTTAGGCAAGCGACGTGGCGCGTCCGCTTCGCCACGAGCACGGAGGCGGGCGGTGAGGGCGTGCGAGCACATGGACATGTTGATGTCGCCGATCGAGCTGGAGCTTGCCGGGCCGCTGCCGGCGGTGCGCCGCGGCCCGGCGGTCGACGAGGCCGCGCCACCCGCGCTCGCG
>DATHEP010000049.1:0-4108 GCA_035318525.1 Conexibacter sp. | reverse complement strand
GTGCTGTCCGGTGTGGACGAGCACGTGCTCAAGACCGTCGTCGCGCCGCGCGATCGCTGCCGCGATCGGCGCGATCTTCATGAAGTTGGGGCGTGTCCCGACGACCGACAGAATGGTGCGCCGACGGGCCATCGGCCGGATCATAGACGCGCGTGTCTCAGGCGGGTGAAGCAGTCACTGCCCGCGCGCGGCGGCGTCGGCGACGTCCGCGAGCCCGCGCGCGACGTGCGCGTCGCACCAGCGCAGATAGGCGACGTGCGTCCGGCCGCGGCTCCAGCGGCGCCACACCGCGTGGCCGTCACGCAGCGTGGCGTCGAGCACGCGCGCCGTCACGCGCCGCGGCAGCAGCGGATCGACCAGCTCCAGCCCGCGCACCGCGACGAGCGCGCTGAGGCCCGTGCCGGCGGCGTGCGCGTCTTCCGGATGGGGTCGGTCGAGCCACAGGCGCGCCTCGCCGGCGGGGCCGAAGAAGCCCTCGTAGGAGCGCGCGCCGCGCGCGAGCGCCGCGTCGACCGCCGCGTCGACGTCGCGCATCTCCGCGAGCGCCAGCAGCACGAAGCCGGTGTGGAACGAGTCCCGCCACTCCAGCCCCGGCCCCTCGCCGTACTCCCACGAGCCGTCGGGCGCCTGCGCCGCCAGCGAGCGCTCGACCGCGCGGCGCACCGCGTCGCACGCGGCGGCGTCGTCCCGCAGGCGGTCCCACACGAGCCGTGCCGCCAGCAGGTTGGCGTTGTGGATGACCGTGTCGCTGTGCTCGTGGTAGGAGAACGTGCCCGTGCGCGGGTTGAAGGCGTGCTCCAGCGTCCAGCGCGCCGCGCGGTCCGCACGCTCCGTGAAGCGCGGCTCGTCGAGGCACGCGCCGGCCTCCGCCAGCGCCGCCCCCGCGAACGAGGTGACGACGACGTTGGGCGCGCCCGCCGGGTAGAAGCTCCAGCGCGTCTGCACGTCGAACGGGTAGCCCCAGGCGTCGCCTGAGTCGCACAGCAGCGTGAGCGCCTGCACGCCCTCCGCATGCAGCCGCGGGTCTGGCACGACCGCGTCGAGCCGCAGCGCCGACTGGCCGAACAGCGCGAGCGCCTTGGCGATGCGCGGGTCCTCGCGGCGGCCGTAGAGCCTGCGCACGTCGACGGGGGCGCGCGCGTGCAGCTGCACGATCGCCTGCCGGCGCCGCCGCCCGCCGCGCAGCACCTGCGGCCACGGGTGCAGCAGCCCGTCGTACGGGTCCGGGCCTCGCCACGAGGCGGCCGCCGCCGTGTGCACGAGCATGCTGCCCGCGGTCACCACCGCCGGCAGCATGTCGTGCTCGGGCAGGCGGCGCCGCGGCAGAGCCGGCGTCGGCGCCGCGACGCCAGCGGCCACCGGCCCCGGGGCGGGCGCGCCGGCGGACGCCGTGGCCGCGACCGGATAGCGCGCGGTCCACACGACGCCCGCCCACAGCCACAGGCACAGGTTCTGGAAGACGGTCGGCGGGACGAAGCTCTCCTCGATCGCGAAGAACACGAACAGCGCGAAGAGGGCGATCCGCCACGGCTCCAGGTCCGGCGGGCCGCGGCTCATGAGCGCGCCGCCGACGCCGAGAAGAAGGCACAGCACCCACAGCCCCGCGCCGATCAGGCCCAGCTCGACCGCATAGGTGAGCACGACGCTGTGCTGCGGCTCGTTGGTGGCCGTGAGCGGATAGTCGGGACTCTGCTGGAGGTAGGGCTCGCTCGTCTCGACGTAGCGCGCCCAGCCGACGCCGAGCAGCGGACGGTCTCCGATGATGTTCGTGGCGGTGTGGGCGAGGTTCTTGCGGTCCCACACCGTGTGACGGTTGTCGCTGCGCTCCGTGGCCTTGTCCGAGAGGCCCGGGATCAACAGCAGCGCGGCGACGATCGCGACCGCCCCGAGCCCTGCCACCGGCAGCAGCGCGCGGCGCGCGCGACCGGCCGCCAGCAGCAGCGCCAGCGAGCCGGCCACCGTGCTGATCCAGACCGAGCGCTCGAGCGTGAGCAGCGTGCCGACGAGGCACAGCACGGCCACCACCGCCGCGATCCCGCGCCAGAAGCTGCTCCGCCACAGCCGCATCGCCACGAAGCAGGCAAGCGCGCAGGAGAACAGCCCGAAGCCGTTCGCCACCGCGTCCGCGAACGGCCCGCGCCCGTAGCCGAAGTGGATTCCGTAGTCGGGGTCGGCGATGTAGGACGGGAAGACGAGGCTCGAGGGCCCGGTCATCTCCAGCAGCGTCGTGACCGACAGGTAGGCGCCGAATGCGACGAGCCCGGTCAGCAGGACCGCGCGCTCGCGCGCGGTCGGGAAGACGACAGGCGCGAGCGTGAAGACGAGGAAGGGAAAGATCCCGAACGTCTCCACCAGCTGGATGCCGGGCGCCCGCTCGAACAGCGTGTCGGAGAAGAAGGCGGAGGCGGTCGCGTAGACGGCCGTCGCGAGCAGCGCCCAGTGCGCCGCCTCGAAGCGCAACTGCGGCCGGTCACGCATCGCCGGGCCGCGCAGGACCACCGTCAGGATGCCGGCGGCGAGCAGCAGCCGCTCGGGCGCGAGCGGGCCCGGGATGCCGAGCTGCTGCCAGTTGCCGGCGAACGGCGCCGACACGATCGCGAACGTGAAGATGTAGTGGGGCGCCGCGTTCCAGGCGAGGTACGCCACCGCCCACAGCGCCGCCAGCACGATCGCCGTGCTGAGGACGAACGAGCGCGACGTCTGCTGCCCCGCGTAGGCCAGCGCGAGCAGGACCAGCAGCGCTGGAACGCCGGCCTTCAGCCATGTTCGCGCCGCGTAGGGCATGCCGGCCTCGCGAGCTAGGCGGCGCTGCGGCGGGAGCGGCGGTTCGCGAGCAGCGTCGCGAGCCCTCCACCGATCAGGAGGCCGGCCACCGCGCCCCCGAAGACCGCGATCTGCAGCGTCGGCACGCGATCGCTCGAGGCGTCGCGCGCGACGACGAACGTCTTGACTCTCGGGGCGGTGCCGCGGCTCTGCACGACCGTCTGGTACTGCCCGCTCAGCGCCTGGCGCCGCAGCTGCGCCGCGTCCACGGCGGCGTCGGCCCGCATGCGCTCGGTCGGCGATGCGGCGTCGCCCGCGCGCTCGATGCCTTGCTGGGCGGCGAGCTCGCGCTGATAGGCGTTCGTGGCCGCGCGGTACTGCGCCAGCACCTCGTCGCCCTCCCCGTCGGTTCTCGTCTGCGCGTTCACGTAGGTGGCGAAGGCGCGAGCGGCGGCGTTGGCGAGCAGGACGGCGTCGTCCTCCGAGGCGCCGTCGGCCTCGATCCGGATCACCGTGCTGCTGGGCACGGGCGTCGCCGACACGTTGTCGGTGACGTATTCGATCGTCGTGTCGAGACGGCGCGCGAGCGGACCGGCGATGCCGTCCGAGTCGATCAGGCGAGCCTGGCTCGACGCCAGGTCCTGCGCGGCCGAGACCGCCCCCGGGAGCTGGGCGGCGCTGGGCGTCAGCACCTGGACGACGTTCTCGGCGGTCGCGGTGTACGTCGGCGCGCGGTGCAGGCCGTACGCGATGCCCAGTCCGGCCAGCAGCAGCACGCACAGCGCGACGAGGTACCAGTAGCGGCGCATCGCCTCCGCGATGCCGGCGTGTCGTGGTGCTGCGAGGAGGCGTGGCTCGCTGGGAGCCGCGGAGGGCGAGCTGATCGTCGACACGGGCACTCTCCTGGGGATGTCGCCGGGGCCGCGCGCGGCATGCGCTCGGCGGGCGACATCATATGCCGCGTCACACCGGCCCCAAGCCGGTCCTTCTCAGCGCTGCGCCGGTCGCAGGTCCATCCGCAGGACCCGCAGCGATCTCCAGGGGAAGCGCGCCAGCAGGTCGGACGGGAAGCGACCGCCGTAGAAGCCGTCGACGCCGTAGTAGGGGCTCGTCCCCGTCGGCGTCGGGTCCTCGGCATAGAAGCCGATCGCGTGGTGGCTCTCGTCGCGCACGACGATCCCGTAGCGCTGCGCGGCGAGCGCCATCTGCTCGGTCAGGCGCGGCAGTCTCAGCGCGCGCACGTCGAGCGCCGGGTCGAGCCGCAGGCGCGCGCCCTCGGGCAGGCTCGTCGGATCGGGGTTGCGTCCGTCGGTGCGCTGCGCGGGCAGCGAGTAGACGCCACCGC
>DATHEP010000048.1:0-9430 GCA_035318525.1 Conexibacter sp. | reverse complement strand
CGGCGCTGGACGCCACGCGGCGTCTCGTCGATGCCACCGGCATCGTCTTCGACACCGCGCGTCGCCCAGCATCCACCCATCGCACTCCTCGCATCCACGATCTCGTGAATCAACCATCTAGGCACGTGTCCTCCCCTGTCGCGACGCATGCGCCGGAGGCGCTCTGCGCGTCCGGCCTCACGAAGCGCTACGGCGATCGCGTCGCCCTGCGCGAGGTCAGCTTCGCCGCCGCGGCTGGCGAGCTGGTCGCGATCATCGGTCCGAACGGCGCCGGCAAGACGACGCTGCTGTCGATCGTCGCCGGCATCCAGCGACCCGATGCAGGCGAGGTCACCCGCCTGCCGCGCGAGATCGGCTGGGTGCCGCAGCAGCCCGCCGTCTACTCGAAGCTTTCGGTGGCGGAGAACCTGCGTCTGTTCGCGCGGCTGGAGAAGGTTCCCGACCCGGCGGCCGCTGTCGCGCGCATGCTGGCGCAGACGGGCCTCGTCGAGCGCGCCGACGACGAGCTGGGGACGCTGTCGGGCGGCAACCGGCAGCGCGTCAACATCGCCGTCGGGCTGCTGGCGGAGCCGCCGGTGCTGCTGCTCGACGAGCCGTCCGCGTCGCTCGACCCGCGCCAGCGCGCGCGCCTGTGGGAGTTCGTCCGTGCCCAGGCGGCGCGCGGCACCGCCGTCGTCTTCTCGACCCACGACGTGCAGGAAGCGGAGCGCTACGCCGACCGCGTGCTCGTGCTGGCGGACGGGGAACTGCTGTTCGCCGGCACCGCGACGGAGCTTGCCGCGGCCGTCGAGCCGGTCGGCAGCGGCGACGTCGTCGGCCCGCACGACTTCGAGACGGCGTTCGTGCGCTTCCTGCACGAACGTGGGCACTGAGGTGGTCGCCCCCGTGGTGGTCTCGCACACCGACCGGCGGCCCCGGATCGCCGCCTGGCGGCGTCCTCGGATCTCGAAATACCTCTGGTATTCCTTCGATCCTGCGTCCTTGCCAGTCGCCGCCCGGCGCTCGCCGGACGGCGAACGAGACCACCACGGGAACCACTGGTGCGCTGGCTCGTCCTGAAGGACCTGCGCATCCTGCGCCGCTCGCCGCTGCTGGTGGCGCTGCTGATCGTCTACCCGATCGCGATCTCGTTGCTGATCGGCTTCGCGCTCTCGCGCGGCCCGGACAAGCCAGCGATCGCGCTCTACAACGAGATCCCGCAGGAGCAACGCAACTTCGACGTCGCGGGCGAGACGCTCAACGCGAGCGAGTACCTGCCGGACCTCCTGAGATCGGTCGACGTCGTGAGAGCCGACAGCCGCGCCGAGGCGCAGCGACTGGTGCGCGACGGCAAGGTGCTCGGTGCGGTGATCCTGCCGCCCGACATCACCGAGAAGCTGGCGACCGGGCGCGAGCAGCCGACGATCGAGGTGCTCTACAACGGCGAGGACGCGGTCAAGCAGCGCTACGTCGAGTCCGTCATCAGAGCGCGCATGGCGGAGGCGAACGTCGCGCTCTCGCGCCGCTTCCAGGAGGCGACGGCCAGATACCTCGCGCTGCTGCTCGACGGCGGCACGCTGGGCGTCTTCGGCCGCGACGTCAACATCCTCGGCCTCAAGAACGCCCACGCCATCACCACCGGCGCGATCGCAGCGCTGCCGCCCGACTCGCCGCTGCGCACGTCGCTCGGCCAGGTCGCCGCGTTCGGCCGCCTCGCGATCGACAACCTCGGCGTCTCCAGAGACGTGCTGAGAAGCGTCGGGCAGCCGATCAGAGTCAGACAGACGATCGTCGGCGGCAGACGCACGCCGCTGGACACGTTCGCGGCGGCGATCTCGGTGACCGTGTCACTGATGTTCCTGACTGTGCTGCTGGCCGCCGGCCTGCTCGCGCTCGAGCGCGAGGAGCACGTCTTCTCCCGTCTCGCGCGCGGGCTCGTCTCGCGCCTCGGCCTGCTCGTCGCAAAGATCGCGCTCGCGGCGCTCTGCGCGCTCGCGGTGACGCTCGTGATGCTGCTCGCGCTCGGCGGGTTCTTCATCGAGCTCGACTGGGGCCGCTTCCCGCAGTGGCTGCTCGCGCTGGCCGCGGGCGCGCTCGCGTTCGCGGCGCTCGGCGTCGCGCTCGGAGGCCTCGCGCGGGAGGTCCGGGCCGCGTCGCTGCTCGCCTTCCTGCTGTCGCTGCCGATCGCCTTCCTCGCGCTCGTGCCGAGCGGCGCGGTGTCGGCCGGGCTCTACGACGTGATCCGCGCCGTCTCCGCCGCTTTCCCGTTCAAGCCGACGCTGCAGGCGCTCGACGCGGCGCTGAACGACGCCGACGTCGGGCTCGCCGCGCCGCTGGCGCACCTTGCCGCTTTGGCGGTGGTCTACACCGGGTTGGCGCGGCTGGCGGTGGGGCGGCGCTTCGGCTGAGCGCGCTGCGCTGGTGCGCTCCCGCCGGGACCGACCCTCGTTGCCCGCCGTTCGAACGCCGATATCCTCACCAACGCGATGGCCTTCCCCGCTACCCGCCTGCGCCGACTGCGTCGCACGGGTGCCCTGCGCGGGCTGATCCGCGAGACGCGGCTCGACGCGGGCGACCTGATCCTGCCGCTGTTCGTCACGCACGGCAGCGACCGACGCGAGGCGATCGCGGCGATGCCCGGCGTCGAGCGCCTGACGATCGAGCACGCGCTCGCGGAGGCCGGCGAGGCCGCCGCGCTGGGGATCCCGGCCGTGATGCTGTTCGGCATCCCCGCCGAGAAGGACGAGGAGGGCTCGGGCGCGTGGGACGACGAGGGCGTCGTGCAGCTCGCGATCCGCGCGATCAAGCAGGCGCAACCGGACCTGCTCGTGATCCCTGACCTGTGCCTGTGCGAGTACACCTCGCACGGCCACTGCGGGATCCTCCGCGAGGACGGCGCGGTGGACAACGACGCCACCCTGAGCCTGCTCGCCCGCATCGCCGTCTCGCACGCACGGGCTGGCGCCGACCTGATCGCCCCCAGCGACATGATGGACGGCCGCGTCGGCGCGATCCGCGCCGCGCTGGACGACGAGGGCTTCGCCGAGCTGCCGATCCTCGCCTACTCGGCGAAGTTCGCCTCCGCCTTCTACGGCCCCTTCCGCGAGGCGGCCGGCTCGACGCCCGCCTCCGGCGATCGCCGCGGCTACCAGATGGATCCGGCCAACGGCGACGAGGCACTGCGAGAGGTGCTGCTCGACGTCGAGGAGGGCGCGGACCTCGTGATGGTCAAGCCGGCGCTGCCGTACCTCGACGTGATCCGCCGCGTCAAGGACCGGACCGGCATGCCCGTGGTGGCGTACAACGTCAGCGGCGAGTATGCGATGGTGAAGGCCGCTGCGGCCGCCGGTCATCTCGACGAGCGGGCCGCCGTGCTCGAGGCGCTGACCTCGATCCGGCGCGCCGGCGCCGACGCCGTCATCACCTACCACGCGAAGGACGCCGCCCGATGGCTGTCAGAGACGGACTGACCGACCCCAGCACCGCGACGCCGAAGTTGCGCAGCCGCAAGCACGGCGCGGCGATCCCGCTCGATGAGCTCGACAAGCGCCTGCTCAACCTGATGCAGGGTCGCTTCCCGATCGAGCCGCGCCCGTACGCGCGCGTCGCCGCGTTGGCGGAGATCTCCGAGCAGGAGACGATGGCACGCGTCCAGCACCTGCTCGACGAGCGCATCATCCGCCAGGTCACGCCGATCTTCGACACGCGCGCGCTCGGCTACAGCTCGATGCTCGTCGCCGCCAAGGTCGACGCCGAGAACCCGCACCGCGCGGCGACGATCATCAACGCGCACCCCGGCGTCTCGCACAACTACCTGCGCAATCACGAGTTCAACCTGTGGTTCACGATCGCGACCGAGCCCGACTCGAAGCTCGGCCTGGAGGGCACGCTCGACGCGCTGGCCGAGGAGGCCGGCGCGGAGTCGGTCCGCCAGCTGCCGACGCTCAAGCTGTTCAAGATCCGCATGGACCTCGAGATGGAGGGCGACACGAGAGCGCTCGCCAACGCGGCGGAGGTCGCCGACCCGGTCGAGCTCGACCCGCAGCCGTACGACGACTTCGACATCGCGGTCATCCGGGTGCTGCAGGGCGACATGCCGGTGATCGAGGAGCCCTACGCGCCGGCCGCGCAGGAGCTCGGCATCACCCAGACCCGCTTCCTCGACCACCTCGCCGGCATGCAGGAGCGCGGCCTGCTGCGCCGCGTCGCCGCGATCCTCTACCACCGCCGCGCCGGCTTCTCCGCCAACGGCATGGGCGTCTGGAAGGTGCCCGACGAGGACATCCTCCAGGTCGGCCGGCAAATGGCCGCGGTGCGCGGCATCTCGCACTGCTACCAGCGCCCGACGTACGAGGACTGGCCCTACTCGGTCTTCACGATGGCGCACGGGCGCTCGAAGGAGGAGTGCGACGCGATCCTCGACTCGATCGCGGAGACGCACCGCATCACCGAGCGCGCGACGCTCTACTCCTCGACCGAGTTCAAGAAGATCCGCCTCCTGTACTTCACGGACGAGTTCAAGGCGTGGGAGCGGGACCACGCCGGCGTCTGACCGTCGCCGCACCGCCCTGCCGACATCCCGTCGCACCGTCCGCGCATGACCGTCACGCCCTCGCTCGCCGACGCCCGCTCCGCTGAGCTGTACGCGCGCGCGCTCGAGCTGCTCCCCGGCGGCGTCAACTCGCCCGTCCGCGCGATGCGCGCGATCGGCCGCGATCCACTGTTCGTCGCCCGCGGCGAGGGCTGCGAGCTGATCGACGTCGACGGCAACCGCTACGTCGACTACGTCTGCTCGTGGGGTCCGCTGATCCACGGGCACGCACACCCGGAGATCGTCCGCGCCGTCGCCGACGCCGCCGCGCTCGGCACGAGCTTCGGCGCGCCCACGCCCGGCGAGGTCGAGATCGCCGCCGAGATTGCCGCGCGCGTGCCGTCGGTCGAGATGGTGCGGATGACGTCGTCGGGCACCGAGGCGTCGATGAGCGCGCTGCGGCTCGCCCGCGCCGTCACCGGCCGCGAGAAGGTGCTCAAGTTCGCCGGCGCCTACCACGGCCACGTCGACGGGCTGCTGGCCGACGCCGGCTCAGGCCTCGCGACGCAGGGGATCCCCGCCAGCCCGGGCGTCCCCGAGGCGGCCGCGAAGACGACGATCGTCGTGCCCTGGAACGATCCGCAGGCGCTCGTCACCGCGACCGGCGCGCACGAGCTGGCGGCGATCGTCGCTGAGCCCTACCCGGCCAACATGGGCCTCGTCCCGCCCGCCCCGGGCTTCCTCGAGCTGCTGCGCGAGCGCGCCGACGAGACCGGGGCGCTGCTGATCTTCGACGAGGTCATCAGCGGCTTCCGCGTCGCCCGCGGCGGTGCGCAGGAGCGCAGCGAGGTGATCCCGGACCTGACGATCATGGGCAAGGTGATCGGCGGCGGGCTGCCCGCGGCGGCCTACGGCGGTCGCCGCGAGCTGATGGAGCGGATCGCGCCCGCCGGCGACGTCTACCAGGCCGGCACGCTGTCCGGGAACCCGCTTGCCGTCGCCGCCGGCCTCGCGACGCTGCGGCTGCTGGACGCGACCGCCTACGCGCAGCTCGCGAGAACGACGGAGCTGCTCGCCGAGGGACTGCGCGACGCGCTGCAGATCAGCCGCAGAGTCGGCCGCGCCCACGTCGTCAGCGTCCCTGGCCTGCTGACCGTCTTCTTCCGCCTCGGTCGTGTCCACGACTACGCGGACGCCGCCGCCTGCGACCGCGACGCCTACGCCGCCTGGTGCCGCGGCCTGCTCGCCCGCGGCGTCTACCCGCCTGCGTCGCAGTTCGAGGCGTGGTTCCCGTCGCTCGCGCACGACGAGACGGCGATCGATAGAACGGTGGCCGCCGCCGCCGCCGCGTTCGCCGAGCTGCCGCCGAGCGCGATGAGCAGCCGCTCGGCCCACGCCCCCGGAGCCCGCGCATGAGCGGCGCCGCCCGCCTCGCCGACGCCCTGCGCGCCGAGGGCGGCCTGCTCGACGCCGCGCTGCGTCCCGGCGCGGCGGCGCTCGCCGACGAGCCGCTGCTGGCCGACGTGCCCGACGGCCCGTACGCGCTCACGCTCGCGGCCGTCCGCGAGGGCTATCTGCTCCACTACGGCGAAGGTCGCGTGATCGCCACGACCGACGGCGATCTGGCGCTGCTGGGCGGCGATCGCCTCTACGCGCTCGCGCTCGCGCAGCTCGCCAAGCTCGGCGACCTGGACGCGGTCGCTCGGCTCGCCGAGCTGATCGCGCAGTGCGCGCGGGCGCACGCCGAGGACGACCCCGCGCGGGCGACCGACGCGTGGCAGGTCACGGCGTCAGCGCTCGCGCGTTGACGGTATGGTTCCGGGCCGCAGTCGAGTCCGGCTGCCCCGCCCCACCCCCGCCAAATCCTCACTGTGGCTGACGACAAGCACAAGAGAAGCTCGCCCTACACCGCCGATCGCGGCATTCCCGGTGCGTTCGAGGGCGAGACCGTCACCCGCCGCCGCTTCATGGGCGCGAGCACGCACACGCTCGGCGCCGTCGCCGCCAGCGCGTTCGCCCTCCCGGCTCTCGGCTTCGCGCTCGGGCCCGTGTTCGAGCGCCAGAAGCAGCCGTGGCAGTCGATCGGCCCGCTCGACGACTTCACGAAGGACACCTACGTCCCGCGCGTGATCCAGATCGTGTCCGGGATCGGTGAGGCCGGGAAGACCACCGTGTACGTGCGCCTGCGCAACCCGCAGATCGACACCGAGGACGAGGCGTCGGCCGCGATCATCATCTCCACGCGCTGCAACCACCTCGGCTGCCCGGTGCGCTTCACCGAGGCTGCGGGCAAGTTCATCTGCCCCTGTCACGGCGGCGTCTACGACTTCCGCGGCCTGCGTGAGGGCGGTCCGCCCGTGCGCCCCCTGGACCGCTTCTACACAAGAGTGGACAATGGTCAGGTGATGGTCGGCCCCCGCTACAGCGTCAACAGCGAGCTGCGCCGTTTCTCCCCGCGTGACCCGGGCGAGCCGCTCGACGGCATCGGCCAGTACATGTACCCGGCGCGCTTCTCGACGCCGGAGAAGGCTGGGAGATAGCGCATGCCCAGACTGAGGCTCCCCGTCCCGCCGCTGCCCGCCGCGCTCAAGCCCCAGCCGAAGCGCCCCGGCACCGGCAACGGCAGAGTCGGCCCGCTCGACCAGGCGAGAGAGGCCGGCATCACCGTCGTCGACTGGATCGACGAGCGCACCTCCCTCTCGGGCGGCGTGCGCTGGATGCTCTTCCGCAAGGTCCCCAAGGGGGTCAACTGGTTCTACACGCTCGGCTCGGCCGCGATGTTCGCGTTCCTGTCGCAGGCGGTGACCGGCGTGTTCCTCGCGATGTACTACGACCCGTCGCCCACGCGTGCGTACGAGTCGATCCGCTACATCACGAACGAGGCCTTCCTCGGCGAGTTCGTGCGCGGGATGCACAAGTGGGGCTCCACCGTGATGGTGATCCTCGTCTTCCTGCACATGGCCCGCACGTTCTTCTTCGGCGCGTACAAGTACCCGCGCGAGCTGAACTGGGTGATCGGCGTGGTGCTGCTGATCATGACGATGACGATGTCGTTCACCGGCTACCTGCTGCCGTTCGACCAGCGCTCCTACTGGGCGACGATCGTCGGCGTGAACATCAACGGCACCGGCCCGCTGATCGGCCCGTACCTGTCGGACTTCCTGCGCGCCGGGCCCGAGTTCGGGGCGACCACGCTGTCGCGCTTCTACGCGATCCACATGCTGCTCGTGCCGGGGTTGATCGCCGCGCTGATCGGCGCGCACCTCTACCTCGTCGCGAAGCTCGGCACGACCGCGCCGCCGTGGATCAAGGCCCAGCCCGACGAGCGCCTCACCGAGGACGAGGTCTGACCGGATGCCTCGCTCCATGGCCGCACGCACACGGATGACGCCCGGTACCGGCGCTGGGTCGGGGTCATCGGGCTTGCCAATACCGCATGGGTATTGGCTGCGCCCTGCTTCCCCCGCCCAGCTTGGTCCCGCGCGCCCCCGTGCACGCGCGGCCACGAAGCGAGGCATCTCGTGAACCAGCGCGAGAAGGAGCAGTACCTCCGCGAGTATTCGCAGCTCAAGGCGCAGGGGAAGCCCTTCTACCCCTACGTGGTCGTGAAGGACTCGTCGATGGCGGCGATCGTGCTCGCGGTCATCATCGCACTGGCGATCATCCTCGGCGCCGAGATGGGCCCGAAGGCGGACCCGACGACGACGACCTACGTCCCGCGTCCGGAGTGGTACTTCTTCTTCCTCTTCGAGCTGCTGCGCGTCATCAAGCCGCCGGAGTACGTCCCGCTCGCCACGATCGGCGTGCCGACGATCTGCATGATCCTGCTGTTCCTGCTGCCGTTCTACGACCGCAGCCCGGAGCGCCGCCCCGAGCGCCGACCGATCGCGACCGCGGCGGGCGTCTTCACAATCGCTGCGATCGCGTACCTGACCTACCTGGGTGCTGCCGCCGGCTCGCCGAACGAGATCGAGATCGACCCGCCGGCCGGCCTCAGAGGAGCGGCGCTGACGGAGTGGAACAGAGGCAAGCTCGTCGCCGCCCAGTCCGGCTGCCTCGCCTGCCACCAGATCGGCCACAACGGCAACGACGGCCCCGGTCCGAGACTGACGGAGGTCGGTGCCTCGCTGCCGGAGTCGGCGATCGCGCAGACGCTCGTCAACCCGACGGCGCCGATGCCCTCGTTCCAGAGCCTCGCGCAGAACGAGCCGCAGCAGTTCAGAGCGCTCGTCTCGTTCCTCGGCCAGCTGAAATAGCCCCCACCGACCCCCCACGTCCCTCGCCGACGCCCGCCGCCAGCGGTGGTGCAGCGACGACGGGCACGGCGGCGAGCGGGACGCTGGAGGAGCCGCAGGTGCGAGCGATGTTCGACGGCATCGCGCGCGTCTACGACGTCATGAACTCGGTCATGACGGCCGGCCTGCACCACCGCTGGCGCGAGCGCGCAGCCGACCTCGCGCAGCTCGCACCTGGCGCGCGCGCACTCGACGTCGCCTGCGGCACGGGCGACCTGACGCTCGAGCTGGCCGGCCGCGTCGGTCCCGGCGGCGAGGTCGTCGGCTGCGACTTCTCGGAGGGGATGCTGGAGATCGCGCGCACCAAGGCGGCGGGCATCCCCACGATCCGCTTCGAATGGGCGAACGCGCTCGAGCTGCCCTACCCCGACGACGCGTTCGCGGCCGCGACCGTCGGCTTCGGCGTGCGCAACTTCTCCGACCTGGAGCGCGGCCTGTCCGAGCTGGTGCGCGTCGTGCGGCCTGGCGGCCGCGTCGTCGTGCTGGAGATGACGACGCCCCGCAGGCCGCCGCTGTCGACCTTCTTCCGCATCTGGTTCGACCGCGTCGTGCCGCTGCTGGGCCGCGTCGCCGGCGACAGTGACGCCTTCACCTACCTGCCGAGCTCGGTGCGCCGCTTCCCGGG
>DATHEP010000047.1:0-2889 GCA_035318525.1 Conexibacter sp. | reverse complement strand
CCCTCGACATGGTCCCGCGCTTCGAGCAGCTGCGCGACGGCGCCGAGCCGGCGCTGGCCGACCACATCACCGGCGAGCTGATCTCCTCGGAGATCGAGATCGTCTCCGGTCGGGGCGAGGATCTGGAACTCCTCCTCGATTCCGACGGTGAAGTCGTCGGAGCCCTCGAACGCCTCCCGCGCCGCGGCCATGTCGAGCATGGGTGGGTCTCCCCTAGGTCAGGTAGAAGTACAGCGCGTAGAGCAGGTCGACGGCGGGGCTCGACGTGTGAACCGTGACCTCCGGCGGGACCTGCAGCAGCGCCTCGGAGTAGTTGAAGATGATCTTCACGCCCGCGGCGACGAGATCGTCGGCGAGCGCCTGCGCGGCGACGGTCGGCACGGCCAGCACGCCGACGACGATGTCCTCGTCCTCGACGATCTGCTTGAGCTCGTTCGTGTCGCGCACTCTGTGCGGCCCGACCTGCTCGCCGACCTTCGCCGGGTCGTTGTCGAAGATCGCCACGACGCGGAAGCCGTGGTCGGCGAAGATGTCCGAGCTCGCGATCGCGCGGCCGAGGTGGCCCGCGCCGAACAAGGCGATGTTGTGTTGCCCGGAGGTCCGCAGGATCTTGCGGATCTGCGAGACGAGCGAGTCGACGTTGTAGCCGACGCCGCGCTTGCCGAACTTGCCGAAGCCCGAAAGGTCGCGCCGGATCTGCGTCGAGTTGACGTGCGTGTAATCCGACAGCTCCTGGGAGGAGATCGTCTCCTTGCCCATCTTCTTCGCCTGCGTGAGCACCTGCAGGTAGCGCGACAGGCGGGCGGCGACGCCGAGCGTGAGGCGGTCGCCGGCCTTGCCGAGAGCCGCCTCGGCGTCGTGCTCGATGGTGGAGGACATCCGTCCCCACTGTACCTCGCGGTCAGCTCGCGAGGCGGCGTCGCAGCTCGGCCGCGTCGACGAAGAAGTCGAACAGCTCCTCGCCGTCGAGCGCGATCACCGGAATGCGCTCCAGGTACGCGCGGTGCAGAGCGTCGTCGAGCTCGATGTCCCGCTCGACCAGCGCGAACGGCACCTCCGCCCGCACGCGCTCCAGCACGACGCGGGCCTCGTCGCACAGGTGGCAGCCCGGCTTGCCGTAGAGGACGACCTCGCGCACCGTCGGCTACAGGTCCCGCTCGCCCGTCGCGTACGCGTCGAGCGCGAGGTAGTCCGGGAACGCCAGCACCGGCAGATAGCGCGCGGCGGACGCGATCATCGCGGCGTTGTCGGTGCACAGCGCGATCGGCGGCACGTCGACCGCCGCGCCGAGCCCGCGGATCCGCTCGCGCAGCGGCCCGTTGGCGGCGACGCCGCCACCGAGCGCGAGCCGCGCGATGCCGGTCTCCTCAAGCGCCCGCTCGACGCGCCGCGCGAGGGTCTCCACTATCGCCCGCTGATAGGAGGCCGCAAGGTCGGCGCGGCGGCGCGTCGCCTCCTCCCCGCTCAGCTCTCTGAGCTTGTAGAGCAGCGCCGTCTTCAGTCCGGAGAACGAGAAGTCGAGACCGAGCTGGTGCTGCGCGGTCGGGAACGAGAACGCCTCCGGGTCCCCGTCCTCGGCCAGCCGCTGCAGCGCGGGGCCGCCCGGATAGCCGAGGCCGAGCATGCGCGCGCCCTTGTCGAACGCCTCGCCCGCCGCGTCGTCCTGCGTGGCCCCGAGCACCTCCCAGTCCGGCCCGTGGTCGCGGACGTGCGCCAGCAGCGTGTGGCCGCCGGAGGCGATCAGGATCAGGAACGGCGGCTCGAACGGCTCCGGCGCGAGGAAGCTCGCGGCGACGTGGCCGTGGAGGTGGTCGACCGGGATCAGCGGCAGCCGGTGCGCGGCCGCGAGCCCCTTCGCCGTCGCGACGCCGACGAGCAGCGCACCGACGAGGCCCGGCCCCTGCGTGACAGCGACCGCGTCCAGCTCCGGCAGCGTCATGCCCGCCTGCGACAGCGCGTAGTCGACGACGGCGCCCACGAGCTCCAGGTGGTGGCGCGAGGCGACCTCCGGCACGACGCCGCCGTAGCGGTCGTGCACGCCCTGCGAGGAGATCACGTTCGCGCGGATCTGCCCGTCACGCGTGACGACGGCTGCACAGGTGTCGTCGCAGCTCGTCTCCAGCGCGAGGATCACGCGGCGCCGCTGCCCACGTTCGGGACGTCGTCGAGCCCACCGGCGAGCGTCGCGCGCGTGCGCCACATGATGAGCGCGTCCTCGCCGTTGTCCTGGTAGTAGCGCGGCCGCGTCCCCGCCGAGCGGAAGCCGAAGCGCTCGTAGAGCGCGATCGCGGGGCGGTTCGTCGGGCGCACCTCGAGCGTCAGCTGTGCGCTGCCACTGCCGTCGTCGATCCGCTCCAGCAGCGCGGTCAGCAGCGCCGCGGCGATCCCACGCCGCCGCACGCCCGGGTCGACTGCGATGTTCATCAGATGCCAGACCTCGTCGTAGCGCGAGCAGACGAGGTGGCCGACAAGCGTTCCGTCGCGCACGGCCGCGAGGCACACGCCCGACGGCTTCGACAGCTCCAGCACGAACATCGCCAGCGACCACGGCGTCGGGAACGCCCGGCGCTCGACCGCGATCACCTGCGGGAGGTCCGAGTAGGAGAGGCGGCGGATCTCGAGCGTCGGTGCCAGCACGGTTCACTGGGTGGTGGCGCGCCGCCGCAGCTCGGCGTCCGGGAGGCGCAAGTAAGCCGGGAGGACCGCGTCACGCGCGGCCGGCTCCATCCTCGTCGCGAGGCGACAGTGCATCGCCGCCTCGACGCGATGGACGGTGGAGCCGTCCGCCGGGACCACGGCCCCGGCCGCTTCCAGTTCTTGCCTGAACCTTAGCGCCCCGTCGCCGATCGCCAGCGTGCCCGCGGGCAGCGAGCCGACCGCCTCGGCGAG
>DATHEP010000046.1:0-2347 GCA_035318525.1 Conexibacter sp. | reverse complement strand
CCGGCTTGCGCTCCCAGGCGGGTGGTCTTCAGGGCGGCAGCTACGGTAGCGAAGCGCGCCGCCTGCGGCAGGGTCTCGCCGCGCGCGACGCAAACGGCGAGCGCGGCGGCGAACGCATCGCCGGCGCCGGTGGCGTCGACCGACTTCACCTCGAGATGAGGCAGCCACAGCTCGTCCTCGGCCGAGACCAGCAGGTTGCCGCCGGGCGCGCCGATCACCGCCGCACCCACGCCGCGACGCAGCAGGTTGCCGGCGGCCTTGCGCGCGGCCGCGACGTCGTCGACCTCGACGCCCGTGAGCACCTGCGCTTCAGCTGCGTTGGGGCGAATCAGGTGCACGTCGCGCAGCACGTCCTCGCTGAGCTCGTGTGGCGGTGCCGGGTCCAGGATCACGCGTGCGCCTGCGGCGCGGGCCAGATGCACGGCGGCTACGACCGCCGGCAGCGGTAGCTCCAGCTGAAGCAACACGACGCGCGCCATTGCGATCAGCTCGGCCGCGCGCGCGACGTCCTGCGCGGTGAAGCGGTGGTTCGCGCCGGGCGCGGTCATGATCTGCTTCTGCCCTTCGGCGTCGACCATGATCGAGGCCACGCCGGTGGCGGCGCTGGGATCGACCGACAGCTCCCGTACGTTGACGCCCTCGTGTTCGAGCGCGGCGCGCAGAGCCTCGCCGCGCGGATCGGCGCCGACCCGGCCGACGAACGCGACCTTCGCGCCGAGGCGAGCGGCGGCCACGGCTTGATTCGCGCCTTTGCCGCCCGGGGCTTGCTGGAATTCCTCACCGTCGATGGTCATGCCCGGTTTCGGCAGCGATTTCCCGCGCAGCAAGAAGTCGCTGTTCGCGCCGCCGATGACTACGACATCGAGAACGTCGAGCGGGCTGTCTTGGTTGTCCTTCACGATCGTTCCGTCACGCTCTGTGGGCGCCGGCCGACCCGCGCTCACGCTCGTAAACCTGGTCGCGACTGGCCGCCACGAGCAGCTCGCGCACTTGTTCGTCACTGGTCTCGGCGAAGTCCCGGTACCAGACGCCCACCGCTTCGAACGGCTCCGGCGTCGCGGCGCACACCATCTCGTCGGCTTCTTCCGACATCTCCGCGCAGGTCTCCGGCGCAGCCACCGGCACGGCCGCGATCACGCGAGCAGGGCTATGCTGCCGCAGCGCGCGGATCGCAGCTCGCATCGTCGCGCCGGTGGCGAGACCATCGTCGATCAGGATCGCAGTCTTGCCGCAGGCATCGGCCACGGGGCGTTCTCCGCGATAGGCCTGCTCGCGGCGACTGAGCTCGCGATGCTCGGTGCGCGTGACTTCGAAGATGGCTTCCTTGGAGATCCCTCTATCGCGGACGACATCCTGGTTCAGCACGCAGATGCCGCCCGAGGCCAGGGCGCCCATGGCGAGCTCTTCGTCACCGGGCACGCCCAGCTTGCGCACCACGATCACGTCCAGCGGCGCCGCGAGTTGGCGAGCGACCTCGTACGCGACCGGCACGCCGCCGCGCGGAAGCGCGAGCACCAGCACGTCCGTGCGACCGGAATAGCGGACGAGTGCGGAAGCGAGCAGCTGCCCTGCATGACGTCGATCGTTGAAAAGACTCATGGCGGTCTCCTCTTTCGCGTCGGCCCTTCTGTTCGTCGGGTGTTCGTTGAACGTGCCCCTGGCGCGGCCCGCGGCAAGGGCCATAGCGACGAAAAGTCGGGGGGCGCGCAACGCAGTTGATCGAGCGCGCAGGCGATCGCGTTGACCGTTGGCTCAATTGAGCGCTGCCACTGACCACTTTCCGACACATGTGGTCTCTGAGGAAGCATGAGGACGGCTGGGATAGCCCTGCTCGTCTGCGTTGCCTGCTCGGGGAGTTTGCGAGGCACGCCGGACGACGAAAGGGCAGTGGATCCAGTGACGGGTCTACCCGTTCAAGCGCCTACTGGGCCTGGAGCCGGAACGTCTGGGGGCTTGCCTCCGCCAGGCGGTGCTCCCGGCGCAATGGGGGTGCTCGGGCTCGGAGCCAACGGCATCACCCGGCTCTCGCGCGCCGAGTATCGCAGCACCATGCAGGCGCTGCTGGGCGTGGACCTCGGCTCCGACGTCGAGCTCTTGCCGGCGGATTCGTTCACGCCGTTCGACAACGACTACACGCTGCAGACGCCCTCGAGCGCGTTGGTCGAAGGGCTCAAGGCGCTCGCCGACCGCGGCGTCGCGGCGGCGCTCGCGGATCCTGCGCGGCGCGCTTCGCTCGTGGGTTGCACGCCCGCGGGGCCGGATGACGCCGTGTGCCTCGGTGAGTTCATCCGCCGTTTCGGCCGGCGCGCGCTGCGCCGCCCGCTCGATGACGCCGAGGTGCAGGCCT
>DATHEP010000045.1:0-2351 GCA_035318525.1 Conexibacter sp. | reverse complement strand
CGCCGCCAGACGCCGTGGGGGTTTCGCCAAACCCTCCTAGGCACCGAGCAGCTCGACGTCGCCGCCGTCCGCCAGCGTGGCGGCGCCAGCGTCGAAGGTGACGAGCCGCACGCCGTTGCGACGCGCGAGCGTCAGCAGCATCGCGTCGGTGACCTGACGGTGCCCGGTGAGCGGCGGCACGTCAGCGTGGCAAGGCGACACGTCGTTCGCGAGGAAGCGATGCTCCCCCGTCCCGCGGATGGCCGCGAGCACGCTGCGAGCGGCGTCGACGGAGACGGCGGCCGGAAGCACCTTCGGGTTGGAGGACACGCGCACAAAGCCGGCTTCGGTGACCGGGCAGGTCGCCCAGCCGGCGTCGCGGTTGGCGCGGAACCACGCCCGCATCGCCGCGTGATGGACGTGCGAGTCCCATGCCAACGCGACGAGCGCATTGACGTCCAGCAGCCCCATCGCAGGCTCAGTCCTCGTCGAGTGCGCGCCGCACCATCTCGGGCGTGATCGCCGGCGTTCCCGCGGGGACACGGATCACCGGCAGATCGCCCTCAGCCTCGACGCGCGCCGGCGTGAGCCCACGACGCGCGAGCTCGGACACCACGGAGCCGAGTGACCGCCGTTCGCCGGAGGCGAGGTCGCGCGCCGCGGCGAGCACGTCCTGGTCGAGGTCGAGCGTCGTGCGCATGACGTGATGCTAGCGCATCACCGCATCATGATGCGGGTCGCGGCTCGATCAGCAGCGCCCGCGCGAGCGCCAGCAGCTCGCCGCCGGCCGTCAGGACCGCCGCGCCGGCCTCGCGCTTGCCGAACGCGTCCTCGCGCAGCCGGCCGCAGACGTAGCAGCGGCAGAAGGGGCCGTCGGCGAGACCGCGGTAGCGGGCGCTCGCCACGCGCGCCTCCGCCGCCGTGACGGGCGGCGCGCGCAAGTCGAGCGCGAGCGCGGCGCCGTCGGCCGGCCGCGCGTCCGCCACGAGCGCGTCGCCGTCGAGCATCTGCACGGCGACGGCGCCGCCCCCGGCGCCGTCGCTCACAACCTCGACCACGAGTGGCACGTCCAGCGGCACCGGCCGCCGCAGGCTCACCTCCACCACCGCGGCGTCCACGTGCTGCGCGAGCGCGCCCGCGCTGTAGCCCCCGTTCCCGCTGTCGAGCGGGCCGTTGCAGCGGCTGGGGATCCTCAGCGTCTCGCCGCTCGCGCTCACGCCCCCGCCGGCACCGGCTGCTCGCTGTTCGACGTCTGTCGCATGCGCAGCAGCACGATAAGTCCGAGGGCGCCGGCGAGCGCCGAGAGGCCGCCGGCGTAGGCGACGGTGCCGCGCGCCCCGATCGCGGCGACCAGCAGGCCGCCGGCGGCGAACGCGCCGAGCTCGGCCGTGTTGCGGATGCCGTTGTAGGCGGCGAACGCGCGGCCGTGCATTCGCTCCGGCACGCGCACGTGGATGAGCGTGCGGAACATCACGTTCTTGAGGCCGTGCGCGGCGCCGCCTGCGAGCATGCAGGCGAGGAAGAAGCCGAACGCCGGGAACGCCGCCGGCAGCGCCAGGCCGGCGCCCTGCACCGTCACCGCAGCGAGGCCGGCGACCGCCACCACGCCAGCCGCGACGCGGCGCGAGAGCAGCATCGCGCCGAGCGCCATGCCGATCGTCCAGACGGACAGCATCAGGCCGTAGGCGAGGTCGCCGCGGCCCAGCACGTCCTGCACGAAGAACAGCTCGGCGACCCACACCGCCGACATGAACAGCAGCGCGGCGAACGCGACGGCCATCGCGAGCGCGAGCACGCGGTCGCGGAACAGGAACGCGATCCCGTCGCGCGCCCGCTGCGGCGCGCCGTCGTCCTGCGCCGGCTCGCGCCGCACGCGCAGCAGCAGCGCCGCGACCGCCACGGCGGCGAACGTCGCCGCGTCGACGAGCATCGCGAGCTCCAGCCCGCCGACCGCGTACAGCACGCCGCCGAGCAGCGGACCGGCGCCGAAGCCGAGGTAGCGTGCCGTCTCCATGCGGCCGTTCGCCGTCTGCAGGCCGCGCTCGCCGGCGAGCGCCGGCACGAGCGCGAACTCGGCCGGCTGCGTGATCGCGAACACGACGCCGAGCAGCGCCGTCAGCACGAGCACCGGCACGAGCGCCCCGGTCAGCGCGACGCCAGCGGCGCCGGCCACGCCGATCGCCGACACCGCGGCCAGCAGCCGCGTCGCCTCCAACCGGTCTACGAGCAGGCCGGCGTGCCCGGCGACCGCGACGGAGGGGCCGAACAGGCAGACCCACAGCGCCGCGACCGCCAAGCCTGAGCCGGTCGCCTGCTTGACGTGCAGGCCGAGCGCGACGATCGCGACCCAGTCGCCGAGCGCCGACAGGCCG
>DATHEP010000044.1:0-4822 GCA_035318525.1 Conexibacter sp. | reverse complement strand
CGGTGAGGATCCACGTGCGGGGGGACGCGGCGGGCACGCGTTCGATTCTAGATGGTCGATTCCACCGGTCTCGTGGACCGACCTTCTAGACCGGCGCTCTTCTCCCGAGCACCTCGATCGTCTGCGTCGTGCGCTCGAAGTTGCCGGCCAGGTCGGTCCCGGTCAGCGCCACGTCGTAGGTCCCCGGCGTGGCGGGCACGGTCCAGGCGTAGGCGTGCGCTCCGCGCGAGAGGCTGGCGCTCGTGCTGAGGACGGTCGTGCCGTTGCGGCGGATCGTCATCCCGACGCGCGAGACCTTGGACACCTCGAAGTGGACGAGCACCGACTTGCGCGCGCGCGCCCGCCGCGTCAGCAGCTCGAGCGCCGGCGGCTCCTTCAGGTAGCGCGTGAAGCTCGCGGCCGTCTCACAGTAGACGACCGTTCTCGTGCGGTCGCAGAGGTTTCTGAGGAAGTCGCGCAGCAGCGTGTGGTAGCCGAGGTCGGACTCGGAGCCGCCGAGCTGGTAGAGCGACCAGGCGCCCGTGTCGGACGCGCGCACGTCGAGGCGCGCCTGCCGGTCACCCGCGCGGTAGAGGCGGCGCGCGGCGGGGCTGTCGGTGAACTCGGCGTAGTCGTGGAGGCCGACGAGCGTCTGCACGAACGAGTTGGCGACGGCCTGCGAGGGCGCGTACGAGTAGATCAGGTACCGCGCGCCGACGTCCGTCTGCAGGCGCACGCCCGTCGGCGCCGCGAGCGAGAACAGCTTCAGCGCCCTCGTCGCCGTTTCGAGGTAGACCGGTTCGCGCAGCCGCTTGGCGCCGCGCGACAGCGCCTGGATGCCGGTCGCCTGCGACATGGCGCTCGTCCACGGGGGCGCGCCGCCGCCGAAGTCGAAGTAGTACTCCCACGCGAGCGCCCCGCCGCGCTCGGACGCGAGTCTCACCATCTCGTCGAGCAGCGCGCGCAGGCTCTGGTCGTCTCTCGCCATCCACAGCCCGTTCGCCTTGCCGAACGTGCCGAGCACCTGCAGCTCGATCCCCTCGCCGGGGTAGTACTGCCAGACGAGCTCGCTGTCGGAGAACTCGACGCGTTCGCCGTAGGACAGCAGCCGACCCGTGCTCCACCACTGCACGTTGCGCCTGAGCGTCTCGAAGAGGGCGGGCAGGCGGGCCTTCGTGAGGGCGCCGCGCTCGGCGATGTCGTGCAGGTTGCCAATCACGTTCGAGATCCCGGCGCCGCGCGTGCCGCCGAGACGGCGTGCGGTGCGGATCGCGTCGTCGAACGCGCGGCGATGGCGCGCCTGCGTCGCGGCGTCGATCTCGCCGCGCGCCTGCAGCCGCTTCAGCTCGCTGCGCACGGTCCGCGCGGCGGCGCGGCGGGCTCGAGGCGCGGCGGCGCGGACGGACGCGGCGCTCGCCGCCGGCCCGAGCGCGGCCGCGCCGGCGCCGCCCGGCTGCGCCTCGACGGGCCAGCCGGCGTCGGCGGGCAGCGCCCGGTCGACGCGCTCGTGGACGTCGCCGTGACGGTCCATCACCAGCACGCGACTCGCCGCCACCGCGCTCGCCTGAACGGTGACGACCAACACACATGCAAGGATGAGGGTGCAGGTAAGGAGACGCACAGCGGGCACGCGAGTGAATGCTACGCTCGCCCGCCCGGCCGCCACGTCGCACAAGGAGACTTGCAGGTGCTTTTCACCCATCGGTTCGTGCAACACCGACTCCGCGCGATTGTCGCGCTGCTCGCCCTCGCGGCCACCGCGCTCGTGCTCGCCGCCTGCGGCGACGACGGAGGCGGCGGCGGTGGTGGTGGCGGATCCGCTGACGCCGAGACGCTGCTGAGACAGACGTTCACCGGCAGTCACGAGATCAGAAGCGGCAGAGCGGACATCCAGCTGAGAGTCGTCGCCTCCGGCGATCCGACGATCAGAGGCCCGATCGAGGTCGGCATCTCGGGTCCGTTCCAGAGCGCGGGGACCGACGCGCTGCCGCAGTTCGACATGGCGCTCGACGTCAGTGCGCAGGGCCAGAGCTTCGACGCCGGCCTCACCTCGACGACGGACCGCCTGTTCGTGAGATTCAGCGGGACCTCCTACGAGGTCCCCGCGGACCTGCTGAACGAGCTGAAGGACGGCTTCAGAAGATCGCAGCAGGAGGGCTCCTCGCAGATGAGCCTCAGAGGCCTCGGCCTCGATCCGATGAGCTGGCTGCAGGACCCGACGGTCGAGGGCACCGAGACGGTCGGTGGCGTCGAGACGGAGCACATCAGCGCCCAGCTCGACGTCCCCGCACTGCTCGACGACGTCGACACGCTGCTGGCCGAGATCGACAGACAGGGGCTCGCGGGGGCGACCGGCCAGGACATTCCCAGCAGCCTCCCGGCCGACGCGCGCAGACAGATAGAGGAGTCCGTCAAGGAAGCCGAGATCGACGTCTGGACCGGCTCCGAGGACCACACGCTGCGTCGCCTGAGCGTCGCGCTGTCGGTCGAGCCGCCCGAGGGCGACAGCGGTCCGAGATCGCTCGAGCTCGCGTTGACGATCGAGCTGGCGGACCTCAACGCACCGCAGGCCATAGAGGCGCCTGCGACGAGCCGGCCGCTGAACGAGCTGCTCGGCCAGTTCCAGGGCCTGCTCGGCGGCGCGTTCGGCGGGGCCGGGGGCCTCGGCGGCTCGTCCGGCGGCGGGGCGTCCTCCGAGCAGCTCGACGAGTACACGAGCTGCATCGAGCAGGCCGGCTCCGACGTCGCGAGAGCGCAGGCGTGCGCGGACCTGCTGACGCAGTAGCCGTCTGATGGAACGTCTTGTGCGACCCCGGCCACGCCGGTCGGGGTCGCGTATCGTTCCGCGCCCGTGAGCGCAGCCCGCAGCCAGCCGCCGCAGTGGCGCCGCTTCCTGCTCACCAGCTCTGGCTGGCCGTATCTGCTGGTCCCGTTCATCCCGCTGGCGATCGCGCTCGACCTCGCGCACGTCTCGCCGACGGTCATCTTCTTCAGCTCCGCGCTCGGGGTGATCCCGACCGCCGCGCTGATGGGGCGCGCGACGGAGGAGCTGGCAGCGCGCTCCGGGCCCGGCATCGGCGGCCTGCTGAACGTCACGTTCGGCAACGCGCCCGAGCTGATCATCGCGCTGTTCGCGCTCGAGGCCGGGCTCCACGAGGTCGTGAAGGCGTCGATCATCGGCTCGGTGATCGGCAACATCCTGCTCGTGCTGGGCGCCTCGATGTTCGTCGGCGGCCTCGGGCGCGCTCGGCAGGTCTTCAACCGCACGAGCGCCAGCGCGCAGTCGTCGATGCTGCTGCTCGCGGTCGTCGCGCTGATGATGCCGGCGATCTTCGAGCTGGTGGAGGGCAAGGGCCTGCCCGGTCCGGGCTCGGAGCGGATCGTCTACGACTCGACCGTCGAGCACCTCTCGCTGGCCGTCGCGGTCGTGCTGATGCTGTCCTACGTCGCCGGGCTCGTCTTCTCTCTGCGCACGCACAGAGACCTCTTCAACCCGGAGGGCGGGGAGGAGCACGAGGGCGAGCCGTGGAGCGTTCGCAGATCGGTTGGCGCGCTGGCGCTCGCGGGCGTCGCGGTCGGCGTGATGTCGGAGATCCTCGTCGGCTCGATCTCCGAGGCGGCGACGTCGATCGGCCTGACCGAGTTCTTCGTCGGCGCGATCGTCGTGGCGATCGTCGGCAACGCGGCCGAGCACTGGGTCGCGGTGCTCGTCGCGCGCAAGGACAAGATGGACCTCGCCGTCAACATCGCGATCGGCTCGAGCGCTCAGATCGCCCTGTTCGTCGCCCCTGTGCTCGTGCTCGCCTCGTTCGCGCTCGGTCCCGGACCGATGCCGCTCGTCTTCAACGGCTTCGAGCTCGGCGCCGTCTTCCTCGCCGTCCTGATCGCGATCCACGTCACGAGCGAGGGCGAGTCGAACTGGTTCGAGGGGATCCAGCTGCTCGCCGTCTACGCGGTGGTCGCGCTCGCCTTCGCCTTCGCCTGACGGCGCCGGCATCCCGTCAGGCGGCGTCCTCGGTCACTCGCCTGCGTGAGCAGGCTTCGTTCCCTGCGTCCTTGCCTGACGGGCGCCGGCATCCGTCAGAAGCGGTGCCGGCAGTTCGCAGCTCCGTCAGTCCAGCTCGTCCGCGTCGGGGTCCGGCTCCAGCTCTTCCTCTTCGTCCTCGTCGAGGTCCGCCTCCTCCTCGTCGAGCGCGGGCGCCGTGGCGGCCCCCTGGTACGTCGCCTGGAAGTCCTGCAGCAGCACGTCGCGCGCGGCCTCGTCGATCGGCGCCTCGTCGGAGACGAGCACCCAGTCGGCGCCCTCGGACGCGGCGTCGGAGTCGAACGTCGCCTGGTCGATCTCGGGCGAGTCGTCGACGACGATCAGCACCTCGGTCTCCGGGTTGAAGTACGTGCCTGGGCGGACGAGCAGCTCGTCGATCTCGAAGCGGCGGAAGCGGGCCATCGTGCGGGACCCTACCCAATTCTGCGGCGGCGCAGCATGCCTGCGGCGCGGCCCGCGGGGCACGTTCGCTACCCTGTTCGCCACGTATTGACTGACCAGTCAATCTGGCTGCGCCACAAGGAGATCACGGTGGTCGACTTCACACTGACCGACGAGCAGAAGAACCTGCGCGAGATGGCGCACGACTTCGCTGAGAAGGAGATCCGGCCCGTCGCCTGGGAGTACGACAGAGACGGCACCTGGCCGGAGAAGATCATCGAGAAGGCATGGGAGGTGGGGCTCATGAACACCCACATCCCGGAGGAGTACGGCGGCCCCGGCGCCGGCTACCTCGACGGCTGCCTGATCGAGGAGGAGCTGTCCTGGGGCTGCTCCGGCATCCAGACCTCGCTCGGC
>DATHEP010000043.1:0-3314 GCA_035318525.1 Conexibacter sp. | reverse complement strand
CGCCGCGGCGATCCGCGCCCTCCCCGCTTCCTGGTTGACGTCGTCCGGCTGCGCGACGTCCAACCCGAGCGCCTGAGCGGCGTCCAGGACGGGTGGCGATTGCATCCGTCGGCCGCGACCGGCGGGCCGGTCCGGCCGCGTGACGACGAGCGTCGGACGGTGGGGACTGTCGGCGAGTCGCTCGAGCACCGCCGCCGCGAACGCGGAGGTGCCGAGATAGACGGTCCTCACGCGGCCTCGTCGGCCGCCTCGCGCAGGGCGCGGATCGCCTGCTTGCGCTGATCGCGGGAGGTGCGGTCGAGGATCAAGACGCCGTCGAGGTGGTCGATCTCGTGCTGGAGCACGCGCGCCTCCAACCCGGACGCCTCGATCGTGATCGGCTCGCCGTGCTCGTCCTGCGCCCGCACCCGCACGTGCAGCGGACGCTCGACGTCGACGATCACGCTCCTCAGGCTGAGGCAGCCCTCCTCGGCCGACTCCAGCTCGTCCCCGGACCACTCGATCTCGGGGTTCACGATCGCGTTGACGGGCGAGTCCGGCTCGACGCGGTAGACGAGCACGCGCTGGAGCTTGCCGACCTGCGTGGCGGCGAGCCCGATCCCGAGCGCGTCCTCCATGATCCGCCCCATCTGCTCGATCTGCGTGCGCAGGTCGTCGTCGAAGCGCTCGACGGGCCGCGCTCTGCTCTTCAGCACGGGGTCGCCCCACTGGCGCACGAAGCTCAGCGCCGCCGCGCGGCGGGCGGCGACCTCGGGGTCGAGCCGCTGCTCCTGCTCCTCGTCGAGCTGCTCGGTCGTCGTCGACTCGTCGGCCATCGGCTGCGAGTTTAGTGGCGGCGATTCCGGCTTGACGGCACGGGCTGACGCGAGCCGCAGTCGCCGGGACGGCGGCCGCGGCGGCGGCACGTCACTGCGGGTCGACGTCTGCGCTGAGCTGCACGCGACGGCCGGCGGAGGTTCTCGCGACCGCGTCGACGGCGGCCGCGACGGAAGCGACCGCCGCGCGGCGCTGCGTCGCCTTCACGACCAGTTGGCTGCGCTCGCGCCCACGCAGGCGGAACAGCGGCGCCGGGCCGAGCACGGTCGCGCCGGCCGCTGAGATCCGCTCCCGCACCGCCTGCGCGGCGGCCGTCGCGTCGGTGGCCTGCTCCGCCGAGCAGGTGACGCGGATCAGCGACGCGAACGGCGGATACGAGAGCGCGCGGCGACGCTCCAGCTCGCCCGTGAGGAAGCCGTCGGCGTCGTGGCGGGCGGCGGCGGCGATCGAGGGCGCGTCCGGCGAGAGCGTCTGCACGAGCACGCGGCCGCTGCCCTCCCCCCCGCGCCCGGCGCGGCCGGCGAGCTGCGCGACGAGCGCGAACGTGCGCTCCTCGGCACGGAAGTCGGGGAAGCGCAGCGTCTGGTCGGCGTCGAGCACGACGCCGAGCGTCACGTCCGGGAAGTCGTGCCCCTTCGCGACCATCTGCGTGCCGACGAGCACGCCCGCGCCGGCGGCGTCGAAGCGCTCGAGCACGCGCGCGACGGCGCCCTTGCCGCCGCGAGCGGTGTCGGCGTCGAGCCGCAGGACGGGGAACTCGGGATCGCCGAGCGCCTCCAGCAGCTCCGTCTCGATCCGCTCGGTGCCGGCGCCGTGGCGGGCGACCGAGGAGGACCCGCAGGCCGTGCAGGTCGCCGGGATGCGCTCGCCGTGCCCGCAGTGGTGGCAAGCGAGCGTGCCGTCGCGCTGGTGCAGCACAAGCGCGACATCGCACTGCGGGCACTTCCACACGTTCCCGCACGCGCGGCAGGAGAGGAAGTTCGACCAGCCGCGGCGGTTGACGAGCACGATCGCCTTGCGGCCGGCGCGCCGCACGTCACCCAGCGCCTCGCGCGTCGTCGGGTGCAGCGGGTGGCGCGCATCGCGCATGTCGAGCACCTCGACGGGCGGCAGCGGGCGGCCGTCGACCCGCTGCGTGATGCGGATGCGCTGGAGCGCGTGGACGCTCTCGGGCCGGGGCGTCGCGCTGCCCGACAGCAGGACCGCGCCGGCCTGCTGCGCGCGCCGCGCGGCGACGCGGCGGGCGTCGTAGCGCGGGTCGCCCTCGTGCTTGTAGGCGGACTCGTGCTCCTCGTCGACGATCACGAGGCCGAGTCGCGAGAGCGGCGCGAACACCGCCGAGCGCGGGCCGACCGCGATCCGCGCCTCGCCGCGCTGCAAGCGCAGCCACTCGTCGTAGCGCTCCCCTTGGCCGAGCTGCGAGTGCAGCACGGCGACGGTGTCGCCGAAGCGCGCCTGGAAGCGGGCGACGGTCTGCGGCGCCAGCGCGATCTCCGGCACGAGCACGAGCACCGAGTCGCCCGCGGCGAGCGCGGCCGCGGCAGCTTGCAGGTAGACCTCCGTCTTGCCGGAGCCGGTGACGCCGTGCAGGAGGAAGCGGCGGGCAGCGCTGTCACCTGAACCCGCGTCCGCGGCGCCCGCAAGCGTGTCGAGGATCGGCACCAGCGCCGCACGCTGCTCATCGGTCAGCGGCGGCGCGTGCGCCGCACGCGCGCCGACCGCGTGCACGAGCGGCTGGCGGCGCTGCTCGCGGGCTTCGAGGACGATCAGGTCGCGACCGGCGAGCCGGCGCAGACCGCCGTGCTCCATCCCCGTCGCAGCCGCCGGGAGCGGCCCCGCGGCGGCGAGCCGTTCGAGCAGCGCGCGCTGGCCCTCGGTCAGTCGCACGCGCGGGCCGGCTGACGAGGCGCCAGAGGGCGCGTCGTCAGCGGATGCACCGTCGCGCGCGCCCAGTGCCGCGCGACCGCCGCCGGTGATCTCGGCGACGAGCACCGACCGCGCCCGCACCCGCGGTCTCACCGCCCGCCCCGCCCCCGGCGGCAGCACGAGCTGCAGCGCGCGCGAGACCGTCGAGCAGTACTCCGCGGCGATCCAGCGCGCGAGCTCGACCAGCTCGGCCGGGATCGCCGGCTCGACCGCGTGGTGCGGCTCGGCGAGCCGCTCTGCCGGAACCTCCGATGATGTCGCCCGCTCGACGACGACGGCCAGCAGCTCGCGTCCGGCGAACGGCACGGCGAGGAGCCCTCCGACCGGCGTCTCGGCCAGCGCCGGCGGCAGGCGATAGTCGAACGGCCCGCGCAGGGCACGGGCGGTCGTCAGCGGCTCGACGCGGGCGATCGCAGGCACGGCCGACCACAGTAGGGAGCGACGCGGCGCAGCGCTGGCGTGCCGCCCGCCGAGGCGGATAGGCTTCGCGCGTGGCACTCGAGCTGCACCCCGGAGAGCACGTCATCTTCGACGGCCATCCCTCCTGGCGGGGGACGCTCAGCTTCTACGTG
>DATHEP010000042.1:0-2308 GCA_035318525.1 Conexibacter sp. | reverse complement strand
TCCGAGCGATCGGCCAGGTGGCTCCAGCCCGCGTCGGTGATCGTTGCGGGCGGTCCGTTCACGGCGCCGTAGATCTCGACGGTCATTCCGGGCGTCGGCGTGTCGATGACGAGCTTGCGGATCCGCTCCTTGCCGGCCAGGTCGACGTAGACCCCGATCTGCGGGCTCGCCGCCGGGTCGGCCGCGGCGGGCGCCTTCCAGACGGTACGGGTCGAGCCGTCGACCGTGCGGCTCGCGTCGCCGAGGTCCGCGTTCTGCGGCGCGTACGGCGCGTAGACGACGGCGGCTGCTCCCAGCGCGATGTCCGTGAGCGCGAGCTGGGGCTCGGGCTCCGGCGTCGTGCTGGCCGGATCCTCGGGCTCCGACTCGACGGAGCCGTCTGCGCTGCCCGTCGAGCCGCCGTTCGTGCCGCCGGTCGACGAGCCGCTGCTGGGCGGCGTCGCGACGCCGCCAGCGCCAGAGCTTGGCGGGGGCGTCGGGGCGGACGGCATGCTCGGCACGGAGGTCGGTGGTGCGGGTGCCTGCGTCACCGGTGGCAGCGTCTGCGGCGCGGTCGCCGCGGGAGGCGCCTGCGCGACGGTCGTGGCGGGTGGAGGCGGCTGCTTGCCTTCCTGCAGCACCGTGTAGCCGCCGGCGGAGGCGGCGCCGACGAGCACCGCGAGCGTGGTCGCCATCCCGACGGCGGGGCGCAGGCCGGGCCGACGCGGCCCCGGCAGCTCGCCGCCGCACTCGAGGCACCAGCGCTGCTGTCCGTCGGCGGGCGCGGCGCAGCTAGGGCAGGCGCGCTCGGGGGAGGACTCCATACGACCGACACGGTAGCCGATCGCCTTTCGGGATTCGCCGAAAGGCCAGTGGCATGCCCGGCTTCGTCGCTATGCTGCCGCCCATGATTCTCGGATCGGCTGCATTCACATTCACGTTTGGCCTGCTCGTCACATTCCTCGGGATCGGCGTGATCGCCAACGTCCTGATCGGCTACGCCGTCGTCCAAGTGCTGGGCGAGCGGCAGCAGAACGAGCAGTACCACAGCGGCGTCAGCGAGGGCTGACGCCTCTCCTCAGAACGGCAGCGCGTCCGCCACGTCGGCGAGGCGCGCAGCCGTCGCGTCCCGCTCGGAGACGATCCACTCGATGCCCGTCGGCCAGGTGATCCCGATCGCCGGGTCGTCGTAGGCGATGCCCGCCTCCGTCGACGAGTCGTAGTAGCTCGTGCACTTGTACGCGACGTCGGCGACCTCGCTCGTCACGCAGAAGCCGTGGCCGAACCCGATCGGCACGAACAGCTGGCGCATCGACTCGTCGTCGAGCACGCGGCCGCGGGCGCAGCGCACGAGCTTGCCCTGCCCAGGATGCGTCTGGAAGTGGATCCCGCGCAGCGTCCCGCGCCGTGAGCGGGAGTGGTTGTCCTGCACGAAGGCGGCGTCGACCCCTGCCTCGGCCCACGTGTCCGCGCGGAAGGTCTCGGCGAAGAAGCCGCGGTGATCGCCGAACACCTCCGGCTCGAGCAGCAGCGGACCGTCCAGTCGTGTCGGAAGGGTGCGCATGGCGCGCGCAGCATAGTCCCCGCGCCCGTTGTGCAGGAGAGCGCTCACCCGACGTCGAAACCCTCGCTGCCAATGAAGCAAGCCTCCGCCACCACGACGCCCGCACCGTCCCGACCGCACGGACACCAGGCGCTCTCCGAGTACATCACCGCCCGCTTCGACGACTTCTCCCGCTCGCAGAAGGACGTCGCCCAGTACATCGTGGACCACCTCGACGAGGCTGCCTTCCAGACCGCGGAGGAGCTCGCGCGCCGCGCCTCCACCTCCTCGAGCACCGTCGTGCGCTTCTCACAGGCGCTCGGCTTCGAAGGCTTCCCGGAGCTCCAGCAGGCCGCACGCGAGGAGTACCGGCGCCAGGCCGGCGCGCGCGGCGGGGCTGCCGGCTCGAGTGCGGCCGTCACGGTCGCCGCGCCGCTCTTCTCGCTCGATCAGACGGAGTACGAGACGGCGCTCGCGACCGATCACGTGAACGTCGAGGAGACGGCACGCAAGCTCTCGCGCAGAGACATGGAAGCGGCTGTGGAGGCGATCACGACCGCGGACCGCGTGTTGATCGCCGGGACCGACCAGATGGCCTTCTTCGCCAGCTACCTGCGCCACCTCCTGATGCTGCTCGACATCCGCGCGGAGGTCGTCGCAAGCCCCTCGCAGGAGGCGCTCGGCCGCCTGTCGCGGATCGATGAGACGACGCTCGTGATCGGCCTCTCGGCCGGTCGCCCGCATCCGCTGATCGCGCGCACGATGAAGCTCGCCCGCCACCGCAGA
>DATHEP010000041.1:0-2969 GCA_035318525.1 Conexibacter sp. | reverse complement strand
GCTCGGCGAGGCTCCGGAGGAGGCCGGAGCCGAGCCGAACGCCGCCGACGAGCCGGGCGGCGACGGCCATTCCCTCGACGGCGGGGATGGCGAAGGCGACGGCGTGGGCGGCTGACCGAGCGGTCGTCGCCGTCGTGCGGGTCCGCTACTCTGGATCGACCAGAGAAAGGAGGTGGTCCGCACTTGTCTGACATGTCTTGCGGGACCCTGGAGGTGTCCGGCCGCTAGGTCGGAAGGCTGGCCCCGCGTAGCGGAGTCCACACCGAGACACCGCTTCGACCAGTGCCGGGACTGGTCCCTCTGGCACTGACGGCACCTGCCGTCTCCCCCTGGTCGAGGTCTTGTCCAGCCAGAGCCGAACGCGAAGGGCGCCTGAGTCGAGGGCGCCCTTCGTGCGTTCAGACGATCAGGTAGGTACGCCAGGCGGTGGGGATCCGCGGGCTGGCGACCTGGATGAAGACGTGCGGCCCCGGCGTGCGAGGCGTGCGCTTAGGGATCATGCCGGCCTGCTTCGGGAGTGCGTCGCCCTTGCGGCGGTTGCACGGGGCGCAGGAGGCGACGATGTTCTCCCACGACGAGTCCCCGCCCTTCGAGCGCGGGATCACGTGGTCGACCGTCAGCTGGCCGCGGGAGCCGCAGTACTGGCAGGTCCAGTTGTCGCGCGCGAAGACGGCGCGGCGGGTGATCTTGCGGCGGTGCGTGTCGCGCGGGACGCGCACGTAGGCGACGAGCCGGATCACGACCGGACGCGGCACCGTCGAGCTGGTCGAATGCAGCAGGTACTCGCTGTGCTCGAGTACCTCGGCCTTCTCCTTCAGCAGCAGCACGATCGCGCGCCGGACCGTGCAGACGTTGATCGGCTCGAAGGTCGCGTTCAGTACGAGCACCCGGCCAGAGTCACGCCCGCGCCGCTGGTGCTCCAGAGGCGGCGCGGACCCCGCTTGCGCTGGTGGTGCCGAAGCCGTTGCAGACATGACCGTGCGGGCAGTGTAGCGGCCGGTTATGTCCTGTTCGACCGCTGGTTACTCAGGCTGCAGGGAACGAACCGAGCACGCGCAAGTGCTCCACGTGGGCCTTCAACGCCTCCAGCGCCTCGGCCACCGGGCCCTCGGCGGCGCGCCCCTCGAGGTCGATGAAGAACATGTAGCGGCCGAGGGCCTGCTTGCGCGGGCGCGACTCGATGCGCGTCAGGTTCACGCCGCGGAAGGCGAACTCGGACAGGCAGCGCACCAGCCAGCCGGGCGCCTCCGCGCCGACGCCCCACATGACGATCGCGGTCTTCCACGGGCCGTGCGTGCCCACGTCCGTGCCCACCGGGGCGAGCCAAACGAAGCGCGTCTCGTTGCCGGCCGCGTCGTCGACGTCCGCGTGCAGCACCTCGCCGCCGTACAACTCGGCGGCCGTGCGACTGCCGAGCGCCGCCGTCGTGCCGGCCCGCTCGGTGGCCGTGCGCACGGCCTCGGCGGTCGAGCTCGCCGCGACCACTCGCGCCTGCGACAGGCGCGTGCGCAGGAAGTGCGCGCACTGCCCGCTCGACTGAGGATGCGAGACGACCGTCTCGATCGCGCCCAGCTCGAGCGGCTCGGCCGCGATCAGGCACGTGTGGATCGGGTGGACGACCTCGCCGACGATCGCGACGCCGTCCGTCTCGATCGCGAGCGCATCGAGCGTCGCGTTGACCGAGCCCTCCAGCACGTTCTCGATCGGCACGAACGCGCGATCCGCCTCGCCGTCCTGCACCGCCATCACGCAGTCGTGGATCGTCGCCAGCGGCACGTGCTCGTGCGCGGCCTCTCCGGCGCTCGCGAGCAGCAGCGCCTCGTGAGAGTTGGTCCCCTCGGGGCCGAGGTAGGCGATCCGCGTCACGTCTGCTCCGAGGGCGTCGCCGGGCTGGCCTCGCCCGAGAGCGCGAGCCGCACGGCCTCCTGCTCCTCCGGCGAGAGCTCGAGCTCGCCGCGGCCGTCCTCGACGCGCTTCGCGTACAGGCGCGCCTGCTCGCGGTGGATGATCGAGGACAGCACGACGCCGTTGCGGCGCGCGTCGAGCAGGGCGATCGAGGTCGACTGGTGGCCCGACATCTCGCCGTAGGCGTCGTAGCGCACGAGCGCACGGTAGGCGACGGCGCCGTCGAGCCGCTGCTCGGCCGTCGCCATGCGCTCGTGCAGTCGCGCGGCGGCGTCCTCGACGTAGTCGTGCAGCACGCGGAACTCGCGCTCCAGCCCGGCGGCGTGCGCCACGAGGTCCTGTGCGCCGCCCTCGCCGAGCACGACGCGCTGGTCGCGCCGCATCCGTCGCAGCAGCGCCGCGAGCCAGATCGCCGTCACGAGCGCGATCAGCGCGACCGCGCCCGCGGCGAGCGCGACGATGCCGGTGGTGCTGGTCAGCTCGTCCACGGCTGGAGAGGATAGGCCCGCCGCAGGCGCGGGCTCACTCGAACAGCGCGGTGTACGACGCGGTGTTGTTGTCGAGCGTCTCCTCGCCGGGGACCTCCTCGACGGTCACCTCGATCGTCACCGGCCCGGCCGTCGACGGCGACGATCTCATCTGCACGTCGGCCGTCGACTGCTCGCCGGCGATCGTGCTGGGCACGATCGTGGACGCTCTGATCGGACTGCTCCCGCCGGTGATCTCGACCGACACTCTGACGTTCGACTCGTCGTTCTCGCCGCCGTTCGTGAACGCGATCGTGAAGGTCGGCGGCGGCGTCGCGGGCAGGCTGTTCGAGCTGTCGGGCGTGAGGGCGACGTCGCCGACGCTGACGGAGTCGATCTGATGGCCATGGAGGCCGGGCGCCGGCGTTCCGTCTCTGCTGGCGCCGGACGACGAGCTCGCGCCGAGCTGGCCGGCGACGTAGTCCGGGCTGAGCCAGCTGAGGTCGCCGTCCGGCAGGAAGTCGGCGTACGGCAGCACCTGCTCGCCGGCGGTGCCGTCGTAGCTGGCGGCGATGCCGTCGTCCTTCAGGCCCTGCA
>DATHEP010000040.1:0-6237 GCA_035318525.1 Conexibacter sp. | reverse complement strand
GTGTTCTCGAACAGCTCGTTTCTCGCTGTCGTCGCGGCCGGCGTGGTCGCCGCCGCCTGGTCGCCGTCGGACGACGAGCCGGAGTCGTCACCGCAGCCGGCGAGTACGAGCACAACCGCGATTGCGGCAAAGCAAAGCTTGAGGCGCATTCCCCCAGTTCCCCCAATCCGACGCATTCCCCTTGATACGTGCACGGGCGAACCTACCACGCACCCGCACCCTCCGTGCGCAGACCCGGGTGGGCGGGCCGGCTCAGGTCAGCGGAAGCGACCCGGCTCCCACAGCGGCTCGTCGCCCTCGTTCGCGCCGCGGCTGAGGATGAACAGCAGGTCGGAGAGGCGGTTGAGGTAGCGCACGACCTCCTCGCCGAGCTCCTCGCCGCAGGCGATCGCGGCCCGCTCGGCGCGGCGGCAGACGGTGCGGCAGACGTGCAGTTGCGCGGCCGCCGGCGAGCCGCCGGGGATCACGAACGACTTGAGCGCCGGCAGCGTCGCGTTGACCTCGTCGCAGCGCTCCTCGAGCCATCTCGTCTGCTCGCCGCTCACGCGCAGCCGCGCGCGGTCGCCGCCGTGCGGGACGGCGAGGTCGGCGCCGACGTCGAACAGGTCGTTCTGAACCTGCCGCAGCCAGGGCACGTAGCGCTCCGGCATGCCCGCCAGCGTCAGCGCGACGCCGAGCTGGGCGTTGAGCTCGTCGACCGTCCCGTAGGCCTCGATCCGCGGGTGCGTCTTCGGCACGCGGCTCATGTCGCCGAGGTGCGTCTCGCCGGCGTCGCCGAGGCGCGTGTAGATCCGCGTCAGGTTGACGGTCATCCGGTTGCAGTCTAGAGCGCGCCAGGACGCGATCCACGTGTCGTCCGCGGTAGCATCCGCGTCGTTCAAGGTCGGTGGTGATGGGAAGTCCGGTGCGATGCCGGCGCGGACCCGCCACTGTGATCGGGGACGCTCGTCGCACGCGCAGCACGACTGCGCAGCCACTGGGAGGCACCGCCTCCCGGGAAGGCGCGGGGAGTAGCCCGAGAGCCAGGAGACCAGGCCCCGACCGCCCAGTGACATACGCCCTCGCGGAAAGGGGTGGCTGAATGCCTCGTAGGACCATCGGTGTCGTCGTCGGCGTGCTCGCCGCGACGTGCCTCGCAGCGCCGCTCGCGCAAGCTGCCAGACCGGCCAAGGTGACCGTGCGCGTCGAGAGCCTCACCAGAACACTCGTCTCGAGAACCGTCACGACGACGCGCAGAGCCGTCGTCAAGGACGGCAGAAACGGCTGCAGCGGCACCAGTGCGGCCGGCGCGCTCGAACTGGCGTCCGGCGGCAGATGGACGGGCAGTTGGTTCGACGGCCTCGGCTACGCGCTCGACAGCGTCGACGGCGTGAGACCCGCCGGCTTCGACTACTGGACGCTGTGGATCAACGGCAGAGCGTCGATGACCGGCCTCTGCGACACCGAGCTGCAGCGCGGCGACGAGGTGCTCGAGTTCATCTGCCATGACGCGCAGCCGCCGACGTACGCGTGCGCGAACCGGCCGCTGGCGCTGATCGCGCCGAGAGGACGCTTCCAGGCCGGCACGCCGGTCGCGATCCGCGTCGTCGAGCTGAACGACGACGGCTCGACCGTGCCGGCCCTCGGCGCCACGGTGACCGGCGGCACGAGAGTCGCGAGAGCAAACGCCAGAGGGCGCGCGATGGTGCTGCTGCCCGCCGGCCAGTCGACGCTGCGCGCGACGCGCGCCGGCGACGTCCCCTCCGCCGGGCTCTACTGCGTCAGCGGCGAGGAGAGCGCGACCTGCGGCAGCACCGACCGCGTTCCGCCGCTCGTGAGCGTGAACAGCATCGACAACGGCGAGACGTTCATGGCCGGCGCCGGGCCGCGCCTGCTGCGCGGCATGGCCGTCGATCCCGATGGCGCGAGCACCGCGATCCGCCTCGTGCGCCGCCTCAACGGCAGATGCGCCGCCTACCACGAGAACCGTGAGGCGTTCCGCCCCTGCGGTAGAAGGCTGCGCCCGCCGTTCGTGATCGGCGACCGCGCGAGATGGTCGTTCCTGCTGCCGTCGCGGCTCGGGCCGGGCAGCTACCTGCTCGACGTGTGGGCCACGGACGGCGCCGGGAACACCCGCAAGGTGCGCGTCCGCTTCACCGTGGAGGGCTAGCCCGCCGCGATGCACCTCCCGCGCTCCCCGCTCGCGGCGCTTGCCCTTTTCGTGCTGCTCGCCGCCGGCCTCGCCGGCTGCGGGCTCGGGGCGGGCGAGCGCGACACGAACGCCCGCGTGCTCGTCACGCGCGACTTCGGCACGCGCGAGCTGGGGGCGCGGATCGTGCAGGACGCGCCCAGCTCGGAGACCGTCCTGCGGCTGCTGGAGCGCAACTTCGACGTCGAGACGCGCTACGGCGGCGGCTTCGTCCAGTCGATCGAGGGCGTCTCCGGCGGGCGCGAGGACGGTGACCCGGTCGACTGGTTCTTCTTCGTCAACGGCGTCGAGAGCGAGGTCGGCGCGGGCGAGGTCGACGTCCACGAGGGCGACCGCGTCTGGTGGGACCACCGCAACTGGGGCGCGAGCGGGCATGTGCCGGCCGTCGTCGGCTCCTACCCCGAGCCGTTCGCGCACGGCGCCGAGGGCAAGCGCTACCCGCTCGTGCTCGAGTGCGCAGACGACGTCGAGCAGGCGTGCGACACCGTCTCCGAGCGGCTCGGCACGCTCGGCGCGATCCCCGCGCGCCGCGCGCTCGGCACCGGCGTGGGGGACAGAACGCTGCGCGTGGTCGTCGGGACGTGGGGCGACCTGCGCGAGGATCAGACGCTGGAGCTGATCGACCGCGGCCCCGCGCAGAGCGGCGTCTACGCGCGCTTCGGCGAGGCGGGGCGCCTGCTCGAGCTGCTCGGCGACGACGGCAAGCCGATGCGCGCGCTCGGCGCGGGCGCCGGGCTCGTCGCCGCGACGCGCTTCGAGGACGGCGCGCCCACCTGGACGGTCACCGGCACCGACGCCGCGGGCGTCGAGGCAGCTGCTCGCGCGCTGACCGAGCGGCGCCTGCAGCGCCGCTACGCGGTCGCGCTCGACGGCCCGCGCGCGATCGGACTGCCCGTGGTGCGCTGATGATCAGGAGGGGCTGGCGCAACCCCCGCGACGTCTGGCGGCGGGCGACGCTGCGCGGATGCGTCGTCCTCGGACCACCGCCTTCGGCGGCGGTGCCCCGCAATAGCGCTGCTATTGCCGCCTCCCTGCGTCCTCGCGGGCGGGTGGGCGCCGATCCGCCCATCCGCCAGACGCGCGCGCGGGTTGCGCCAGCCCCTCCTCCGCGCCGCAGCGCCAGCCCGCTCCACGCCGCGCGCGCGGCCGTCGGCTGCGCGCTGTGCGCGGCGCTCGCGCTGCCCGCGCTGCTGCTCGATCAGCCGCTGCTGCTGGCGGCCGTGGCGGCCGCGGCGGTCCTCATGGGCGTCGCCGCCGGCGCCGGCCGCCAGCTACTGCGAGCGCTCGCGTTCGCGCTGCCGTTCGCGCTGCTCATCGCGCTGCTGAACCCGTTCGTGACGCAGACCGGCGTCACCGTGATCGCGCGCCTCGGCGAGCTGCCGCTGGTCGGGCGCACCGACGTGACGCTGGAGGCGCTCGTCTACGGCGCCGTGCTCGGCCTGCGCGCGCTCGCGCTGATCCTCTGCTGCGCGCTGTATGCGGCGGTCGTCGACGCGGACGAGGTGCTGCGCTTGTTCCGCCGCGTGTCGTTCCGCTCGGCGCTGACGGCGGCGCTCGCGACGCGCATGGTGCCGGTGCTGCAGCGCGACGGGCGCCGCATGGCGGACGCGCAGCGCTGCCGCCCGGGTCCGCCGCCGTCGCGGATCGCGCTCGTGAGCGCGGTCGCGGCCGGCGCGCTGGACCGCGCGGTCGACGTCGCCGCCGCGCTCGAGGTGCGCGGCTACGCGAGCGCCCGCCGCCCGCCACGGGGCGCGCGCGCCCCGTGGTCGCGCCACGACCGCGCGTTCGCGGTCGCGGCGCTCGCGCTGCTCGCGCTTGGGATCGGCGCGCGGCTCGCGGGCGCGGCCTCGTTCGGCGCCTACCCGGACCTGCACGGCGACTGGGGCGCGGAGACGTGGGCGCTCGCCGCCGCGATCGTGCTGCTGCCGCTCGCGCCGTTCCTCGACCGCCGCGGGATCGAGCCTCGCGGAGCGGCTGCGCAGCACGCGGCCTGGGGGCACCGGTGAAGGTGCTGGAGCTGGAGCGGCTGACGTACGCCTACCCGGGCGCCGCCCGGCCGGCGTTGGACGACGTCTCGCTGACCGTCGAGGAGGGGGAGCTGATCGTGCTCGCCGGCCGCTCGGGCGGCGGCAAGTCGACGCTGCTGCGGCTCGCCGGCGGGCTCGTGCCGCACGTGCACGGCGGCACCGTCTCCGGCGAGGCACGCGTGGCCGGGCTCGACGTGCGCGACCACGGCCCCGCCCAGCTGTCCGCGGTCGCCGGCTCGCTGTTCCAGGACCCGGAGACGCAGATCGTGATGGGGACCGTCCGCAACGAGCTCGCGTTCGGGCTGGAGAACCGCGGCGAGCTGCCGGCGTCGGTCGCGCGCGGGGTCGAGGAGGCGGCGCTCGCGCTCGGCATCGCCCACCTGCTCGACCGCCCGACGCACGAGCTGTCCGGCGGCGAGCTGCAGCGCGTCGCGCTCGCCGCCGCGCTTGCCGGCCGCCCGCAGCTCGTGCTGCTCGACGAGCCGACCTCGCAGCTCGACCCGGTCGCGGGCGACGAGCTGATCGGGTTGCTGCGGCGGTTGAACGAGGAGTGGGGGACGACTGTCCTGCTGGCCGAGCACCGCCTGGAGCGCTGCCTGACCGCTGCCGACCGGGTGATCACGATGGCCGACGGCCGGGTGGCCTGCGACGCGGCGCCTGCCGACTTTCTCGCCTGGGCGCACGATCATGAGCCGGCTTTGGAGACCCCCGGCGCGCGCCTCCTCGCCCAGGCCGGGTTGGGCCCGCCGCCGGTGGGCGTGAAGGCGGCCCGTGCGACTTTGCGCGCTCATGGTGCGCTGCCCGACGGCGAGGGTCCGGCGCTGCTGCGGGCGGGTCCTGTCGCGGGGCAAGCTCTTTTCCGCGAGCGGGGTCGCGGAAAAGACTTCCCCGCGCCACCCGCCCGATCGGCGTCCAGAGCCGCCCTGCGGTTCCGCAGTCTCTGGCATGAGCCGAAAGGGCAGCCGCCGATCCTTCGGGGCGTCGATCTCACGATCGGTGCGGGGGAGCGCGTTGCGTTGATGGGGCGCAACGGTGCTGGCAAGTCGACGCTGCTGCGCCACGCGGCGGGCCTGCTCAGATCGACGCGCGGCAAGGTCGACGCCGCCGGGCGCGTCGCGCTGCTGATGCAGAACCCGAATGACTATCTCGTGCACGAGCGCGTGCGGGACGAGGCGTCGTTGGACGCGCTCGCGGGCGTCGGCCTTCAGGCCTACGCCGACCGCCATCCGCGCGACCTGTCCGGGGGCGAGCGGCAGCGGTTGGCGCTGGCGATCGTGCTCGGTGGGGAGGACGTGCCGGCGCCTGCGGTGGTGTGCCTCGACGAGCCGACGCGCGGGATGGACCGCGCGCACAAGGCCGACCTTGCGGTCCTGCTTGGGCGCCTGGCGGCGACCGGCACGGCGCTGCTCGTGGCGACGCACGACCCCGAGTTCGCGGCCTCGGTCGCGGATCGCGTCGTGCTGCTCGCGGACGGCGGCGTGATCGCGGACGGATCGGCCGCCGAGGTGCTCGCCGGCGGTTGGTACTTCGCGACCGAGACCGCGCGCGTCCTGCGCGGCGCCGGCGGCGCGCTCGACCCCGACGCCGGCGCGGCACTGGTGCGAGAGCAGCTCGCCGCCCCAGCGCACGCCGATCGGGCGGGTGGCGCGGGTGAGCCGACTTCCGCGGCTCCGTCCGCGAAAGCGGCTGCACCCGCGACAGGACCCGCCCGCCACGGCGCCACGGGCTCCCCGCCCGCCCGCCAGCACGGTCCGGAGGCCCGCCGATGAGCTGGCAGCTCGCCTCGTTCGCGCTGCTGGCCGCGGCGCTCGCCGCCGGCTTCGCCTGGTACGAGCGCTCGCATCCGTCAGCGCGCGTGCTGGCGCTGGTCGGGACGCTCGCGGCGCTCGCGGTGCTCGGGCGGATTGCCTTCGCGCCGATCCCGAACGTCAAGCCGACGAGCGACATCGTGCTGCTGACCGGCTACGTGCTCGGCGGCGCGCCCGGGTTCGCCGTCGGCGCCGTGGCGGCCCTGGCGTCGAA
>DATHEP010000039.1:0-4857 GCA_035318525.1 Conexibacter sp. | reverse complement strand
CTTGGCGCAGCCCTTCGACCTTTCCTACGACCCGTTCGACGAAGTCGTCGTAGACCGCCGCCTCGACGTAGACGCGCTCGACCGAGATGCACGTCTGGCCGCCGTTCTGCATCGAGTAGTACGCGGCCGCGCTCGACGCGCGCTCCAGGTCGGCGTCCGCGAGCACGATCATCGGGTCCTTGCCGCCGAGCTCGAGGCCGACGGGCGTCAGCGTCTTCGCCGCGCGCTCCATCACCGTGATGCCAGTCTCCGTCGAGCCGGTGAACATCACGAAGTCGACCGCGTCGATCAGCGCGGAGCCGGTCTCCTTGCCGGTCCCCGTCGCGACCTGGAAGACGCCCTCCGGCATCCCGCAGGCGCGCAGCCCCTCCTCCATCACGAGCGAGGTGAGCGGCGTCACCTGGGCCGGCTTGAGCACGGCCGCGTTGCCGGCCGCGAGCGCGGGGATGCAGTCGCCGAAGGAGTTCGTCAGCGGGAAGTTCCACGGGCCGATCACGCCGACGACGCCGACGGGCGCATAGCGCACGACCAGCTTCTTGCCCTTCGTGAACGGATTCGAGGACTTGACCGACTCGTCGGCGAGGTACTCCGGCGCCTCCCTGGCCCAGAAGCCGAAGGCGTTGGCGCAATACATGACCTCGGCCAGCAGCGCGTCCTCGTAGGTCTTGCCGGTCTCCGAGACGATCGTCTCGATGATGCGGTCGGCGTTGTCGGTCGTCCACTTCTGCATGCGGCGGAAGATGCGGGCGCGCTCCTCGAAGCCGAGCGCCTCCCAGGCGGGCTGGGCCGCGCGGGCGCGGGCGACCATCGCCTTGACCTCGGCGGCGCTGAGCGCCGGAACGGTCGCGATCACCTCGCCCGTGGCGGGGTTCTCGACGGCGATGTCGGTCCCGCTGCCGTTCTGGTTAGAGCTGCGGCCGTTCTTGGCGGCAGCCGGTGCCTTCTCCGCGGTGGCCATGGCGCTCTCCCTTGGGTGCTCGGACTCGGACTCCGTACTTGACTTGCGGTCAAGGCTACCGGAGTGGCACGCACGTTTGGCCGGCTGGCCAATCCGCCTGCTCAGCGCACGAGCGTGAGGCGCCCGAACGCGCCCGCGCTCGGTATCACCTCGTCGGCGTCGGTGCCGAGCCAGCCCTCGATCAGCGAGGCATAGACCTTGCGGAAGTCGACCGTGACCTTGAGGTTGTCGTCGCGGTCGAAGTCGGTCAGCGACGGGTAGTCGGTGAGGATCCCGGAGGCGGCGTGCGTGCCCTGCACCCAGGCGATCCCGCCGGCGCCGTGGTCGGTCCCGTTCGACTCGTTCGCCTCGGGGCGGCGGCCGAACTCCGACCACACGAGCGTCAGCACGCGGTCGGCGACGCCGCGCGCCTCGAGGTCGGACTGGAATGCCGCGAGCGACTGCGAGACCGATCTGAGGCCCGCCGCGAGGTCGCCGGGCTGGTCGTCGTGCGTGTCGAACTCGCCGTCCGCCTGCACGGCGGCGAGCCGCACGCCGAGCGGCTGCGCGATCAGCCCCGCGATGCGCGAGAGCCGCACGCCGAACTCGTCCTCCTCCGGGTACGGCACCGGCGGCGCCAGCGGGTCGACGCCGTCGTGCTCGGCGTAGGGCGCGAGCCGGTCGCCGACGTCCTTCGCGAGCCGCGCAGCGGTGTGGACCGCCTGCGGGCCGGCGCCGCGAGCACGACGGTCGGTCATGCGCTCCCAGGCGGCGCGCATCTGCCGCTCCTGCAGACCGCCGATCGACCACATGTCGAGCCCCACGTCGCTTGGCGAGTGCAGCGCGGCGACGGGCGCGGAGGCGCTCGCCAGCACCGGCGAGAGCGTCGAGTCGAGCGTCAGGCCCTGCAGCGGGTTGTCGCGTGCGCCGTGGTGGTCGAGCCAGCGGCCGAGCCAGCCGGGCGCGGCGCGCTCGCTGATCAGGCCGGTCTCCCAGAAGTGGCGCGAGTGGAAGTGCGACAGGTCGGGGTTCGCGTAGTCGATCCCCGGCAGGAAGCCGACCTTGCCCGCCTCGAAGAGGCCCTTCACGCCGCCGCCCGTCCCCTCCGTCAGCGCGGGGTGGATCCCGAGCCCGGTCGTGCCGAGCGCCGGCGGCGCCTCCAGCCGCATGCCGCCGCGCAGGTCGGCGTACTGGCCGTAGGCGCCGATCGGCGGCAGCGCGTCGAGCAGGTCGCAGCCACCCGGCAGGAAGACGCTCACGAGCACGCGCGCGCTCGGAGCGCTCGCGGCCTGCGCCTCGGCCGCCTCGAAGATGCGCGCGAGCGGCATCGCCTGCTGCGCCCAGATCGCGAGCGAGCCGCCGAGCGCGCCCGCGAGCGCCTGGCGGCGCGTCAGCCGCGGCGCCAGCCAGCGATCGCGCGCGCCGGCGCTCGTCTGGCGGAAGTCGTCGCAGCCCTTGTGGATGGAGCGCGGCATCAGCAGAGCTGGCTGTCGGGGCCGGCGATCAAGAGATGGCGCAGCGTCATCTGGAGCGCGTCGGCGCGCCAGTCGGCCTCGTCGCGCCAGCGCCGGTCGATGTCGTCGAACCAGTTCGCCGCCAGGCGCGTGAGCGCCCGCTGCGTGCGGCGCGAGATCTGCGGCTCGCCGACGGCTCTGTACGCGCGCAGGAACGCCTCCGCAGGCGTCAGCGAGGCCGGGTACGCGCCCTTGCGGACTCTCGGCCTGCCGTAGCCGACGACGTAGTTGGCGAGCGTGAAGCGCTGGCGCATCGTGTTCGACGACATCCACGCGGCGCCGCCGTCCCAGCCGGCGACGCTCGGCGGGCGGAACAACTCCTGGCCCATCTGCGCCAGCAGCCACGTCGGGTAGCCGTCGCTGACGTACGAGCCGGTGGTGCGCAACGCGCCGGCGACGTAGACGACGGGGCTCTTGACGAGGTCGGGTGCGTCGAGTCGGCGATACAGCACGGGGTGATCGAGGATCTCCCGCACGACCGGCTCGACCTGCAGGCCCGAGCCGCGGTAGGTGGCCGCAAGCGAGCGCACGGTCGCGCGGCTCGGCGGCGTCGCGACGAACAGCTCCCACAGCTTGGTGACGAGGAACGGCGCGTGGCGCGGGTGCGCGCAGACGAGGTCGAGCACGTCGTCGACGCCGAAGCGACCGGCTCTGCCGAGGACGCGCTTGACGCCGTCGTCGTGCTCGTCGGCCTCGTAGCGGATCGAGACGCCGTCGCGCTCGCTCCAGTCCGTGACGTAGCCGGTGAGTGCGCGCGAGGCCTCGCGCACGTCGCGCTCCGAGTAGCCGCCGCCGAGCGTGAACAGCTCCATCAGCTCGCGCGCGAAGTTCTCGTTCGGTGCGTCCTTCGTCGAGCCGGCGAGGGAGAGGAACAGCTGCATCGCCGGATCGCGCGTCACGTCGCCGAGCAGCGCGCGGAAGGAGCCGAGCGCATGGCGCCGCAGGAGGCGGTTCTGGCTCAGCATCAACGGCGTGTCCTGATCGGCCGTCGCGAAGTGGTCGTGCCAGAAGAGCGTCAGCTTCTCGCGCAGTGGGTGCGTCGAGCGGACCATCCGGTCGAGCCACCACAGCACGTCGTGACCCCACTCGTTGACGGGGTCGAGCGGGCGGCCCTCGACGCGCGGCGCCGGTCCACGCAGGCGCGCGCCGCCGCGCGGACCGTCGACGACGAAGTCGATCGTCGCCGCGCGGCCGCGTCTCGCCCAGCGCCGCGCCTCGACCGGCGTCGCGCCGAAGCCGGCGCGCCAGAAGAGCCGGCGGACGTGTGCCTCGGTCCAGTCGGCCGTGCCGCCCGGCCGGCGTCGCGTACGCGCCCGCCGTCGGCGGGCCGCCTCGGCCACCGGCTCGGCGCCCACGTCGGTCACGGGCGTGACCGCAGACACGCTTCCCGCGGCGCTCATCCGCGACTCGCTCTCGTCACGCGGATCGAGGCGCGCATGCCGCGGAGCTCGTGGTCGGCGAGGTCGCAGACGAGCCGGTAGCGGCCCGCCGCGAGCCGCACCCTCAGCGTCGTGCGCTGCCCCGATCTGACCTCCCGCGAGCGCGAGATCTCGCGCCCGTCGGCATCCCGCACGACGAGGTTGTGGACGTCCTCACCGTAGTTCGCGAGGTTGAAGCGCAGGAACCCGCGCGGCGCGCTGTCGCGGTAGGCCGCAAGCCGGAACTCGCGTGCGCTGATCCCGACCGAGGTCTCAGGCGCCCGGCGCGCCGTGGCGCTCGCGACGTGGGCAGCCGCCGGCAGCGCCGCGGCGAGCGCGGCGCCGGCGAGCACGATGCCCCTGTGCCGCGCGACCATCTCCCCCTGTATCGGCCGGCGGCCGGCGACGCTTGATGGGGTCTGCGCCCCAGCGCCGCCGGCGAGGGAGCGGCTCAGTCGCCGAGCTCGACGCGCTCGATCTTCGACGGCTCGACGGGGCGGTCGCCGGGGCCGGTCTCGAGGCCCTCGATCGCGTCGACCGCGTCCATCCCCTCCACGACGCGGCCGAACGCCGTGTGCTTGCCGTCGAGCCAGGGCGTCGCCTCGGCGGTCACGAGGAAGAACTGCGAGCCGTTCGTGTTCGGCCCGGCGTTCGCCATCGCGAGCGTGCCGCGGATGATCTTGTTGTCGTTGATCTCGTCCTCGAACGTGTAGCCGGGACCGCCGGTGCCGGTCCCCTCTGGGCAGCCGCCCTGGATCATGAAGTCGGGGATCACGCGGTGGAAGATCAGCCCGTCGTAGAAGCCGTCCTTGGCCAGCTTGCGGAAGTTCTCGACGGTCTTCGGCGCGTCCTCGTCGAACAGCTCGATCGCAATCGGGCCCTTGCTCGTGTGCATCGTCGCCTGGCTCATCGCTTGGCTACCTCCACATTCAGCTCCTTTCCGCGCACCCGGCTTCCGGTCACCTTCGCGGCCACTTCCTCGGCGCGG
>DATHEP010000038.1:0-3195 GCA_035318525.1 Conexibacter sp. | reverse complement strand
CGACGCGTCGCGTTGACCGCCGCGACATGCCACCACGCCTTCACCTGCTCGTCCGCATTCACCGCATCCAGCAGTCGCTCGAGCTTGCGATTGCCGCGCGTCGGCACGCGGATGCGGACATCTCCGATCGCCTCGCGCGGCGGGCGGTCTGAGGGGTCGACCTGAGGAGTGTCAACGCCCGGCATCTGCGCGCCAGGCTAGCGTCGCCCGCGGCGTCCCTCAGAAGATGCGGATGTAGATGCCGTGACCGCGGCACCGTTCCCACCGCTCGCGCTCTCTGATCAGATGATCGACCCGCTCTTGGTGCTCCCGCGCCCGGTCGAGATGGCGATGGACCTCTGCGAGGCCGGCGGCGAACCGCTCGCGTGCGGCGCGAAGCTCGGCGACGTTGCTGGGTGTCGTAGTCACGATGCTCATGCTAGGTCTCTCTTCTCGGAGTTCAACAGCCGATGTCGTGCATCCTCGAGTGCTTGCAGACGGGCCTCGAAGTCCGCGAGCAGCGCCGCGAGACGATCGATCGAGTCCGTGACCGAGCGCGCCGGCCCGATGTCCGGGATCTCGATCCCGCCGGAGCCGACGCGCGTGAAGGTGCGACCGTGCCAGGCGAGACGCGCCGTGACGATGCCGGCGTAGAGCGCCACGAACAGGATCGCCGCGACCTCGACGCGCCAGACGAGCAGCGCGCCGAGCGCGATCGAGGGCATGGGATCCGGCGCTGGAGCGCTCGTGGCGCCGACCGCTGCGAGCGCGAGTGCGGTGAGCACGACAGCCGGAAGCGCGAGCCGACGCATGTCAAGCCGGCCGACAATCGTCGCGAGGCAGGAACGGGAGGCCGGGGAGGCGTGTCTCGGCGGCGAGCAGGCGCAAGCCGTCGATCGTGCGCTCGACGCCGCCGTCGAGCTTGGCACCGAGCGCGGCGCCGGCGCCGATACCCGTTGCGGCGTGGGTGGCCGCGAACGTGCGGCGGTCGATCTGGGCGCGCCGTGCGATGACCGCGCCGAGCGCTCGGGCGCGTTGCAGCACCAGCGTGAGCGAGCTCTGGTCGGTGAGCGCCGCCAGCAGGCGGGCTGCCGGACCGCGGACGGCCGGCTCGCGCAGGTCGAGCGTCGCCTCCAGCTCGACGACGGCTCCCCCGCCGGCTGCGAGCGACGCACGTGCCGGGCCGAGAGCCCGCGCGGCATCCATCCGGCCGTGCAGCTCGCCGGCGAGCGTGACGCCGAGCGTACGCGGGCGTCCCTCGGGGTCGACCTCGTATGACAGGACGGCGTCTCCGGCGGCGCCGCCCGTCAGCTCCGAGCCCGTGAGCTCGAGCGCGGCCGTCGCGGCGGAGCTGAGCCTGAGGTACCAGGTCCGTGCGCCGTCGCGACGCTCGCGCCGGCCGAGCAGCGCCGTCGCGTCCACGCCGACGCTGTCGTCCGCTCCGATCGATGCCGTCAGCGTCGCGGTCAGACCGCCCTCGGCGAAGATCTCGTCGGGCTCGGGCAGCTCCTCGTGAGGACGCCAGCCGATCGCGTCGCACAGCACGGAGCAGCGGCTGCGCACGCCGTCGAGCAGCTGGCCGCCGATCGTCGCCTTGCGGCCGTAGGTGTCCATGAAGCGGCGCGCCGCCGCGTCGCCGGCGAACGTCCACGCACGGCCCGACGTCCAGCTGACGCCCGCGTGTGCTCTCGCACCGCCGCCGTGGTGGCGGCTGCCGAGGCGCAGTCGCGCACCGAGCCCGGTGTCCCCTTCCACGTCGTTGCCGTGCGCGAGCGTCACGGTCACGCGCCCGTCGGACATCCGCGTCGCGCTGAGCGTTCCGCTCGTGCCGAGCCGTACGACCGCGAACGTGACGGCCAGCTCCTCCCCGTGCCGTCTGTGCTCGAGCGGACAGGCGGCGAGGTCCGCCCGCGGCGGCTCGGGACGAGGGCAATCCGTGGGTGCGACGTGGCAGAGGCCGCGCTGGAGCCCGGCGAGCACCTGTCCGCCGACGCCGCCGGAGGTGATGCCGGCCGCGAGCGCGAGGGCGACGGAGACGAGCGCGATCAGCGCGATGTACTCCGTCGCCGCCTGTCCGCGTGCGTCCCTGAACCGCGCCATCGGCCGAGCATCGCGCGAGGACGAGGGCGGATCAGGCAGGTGCGCGACGATTGGCACGGCCGCTGCGCAGCGGTGTGAGCGGCCGTTGCGAAGTCGGCGCAGGCAACGCGGCGGACGCGCGGCGCGTGGCAGCGCGGCTCTACGCCCGGGCCAGCTCCTGCACGACGCCCTCGCGCAGGCCACCGTGCGCGATCTCGAGCGGGCCGACCCGCTCGGCGAGCGCCGCGAGCACGACGAGGCCGGCGGGCAGCAGCCGCACGCGCTCCGGCGCGATGCGCGTCTCGACCGCGATCGCCGCGGCCGGAGCGGCGACGAGCACGGCGTGCGCGCGCTCCAGTCCGGCGCGGTCGAGCCGCGGGCCGACGAGTCGCCGCAGCGAGGTCGCGCTGCCGCCGACGGCGAGCGCGCGCTCCACGTGCGGCACCGTCAGCCCGTCCAGCGTCCGCGCGACGGCCGCGCGCAGCTCGGCCAGCTCGGCGGCCGAGGGCGGGTCGCCGTGCAGGTGGGCGGCGGCGAGGTCGCCCGACCCGAGCGGCAGCGACCGCGCCCACTCGACGCCTTCCGCACAGGTGCCGGCGACGAGCTGCGCGGAGCCGCCGCCGACGTCGACGACCGCGATCCGGCCGGCCTCCTCCCGTGCGAGCCCGCGCGTCGCCCCCGCGAACGCGAGCCGCGCCTCGTCCTGCTCGCTCAGCAGCTCGACCGGCGCGCCAGCGGCCGCCGCCAAGGCGTGGCACGCGTCGAGCGCGTTGGCCGCGCGGCGCACCGCCGCCGTTGCCACGACCCGCAGCGCCTCGGCGCCCAGCGTCCGGGCCTCCGCCGCCTGCGCCGCGACGATCTCTGCAAGCGGAGCGAGCGCCGCGGCGCGCAGCGCGCCGCCGGCGGCGCACGCGGCCCCGAGCCGCGTGAAGGCCCGACGCTCGGCGATCGGCGCGAGCGAGCGCCCGTCGACGTCGGCCACGAGCAGGCGGGTCGTGTTCGAGCCGATGTCGATGCAAGCGCAGCGCACGCGCGAGCGAGCGTAGCCGGCGAGCGACCGCGCGGCGAGCCGGCGGGCGTCCGCGAGCGCCTCACGCGCGGCTCGCACCGCGGTTTGAGGCATCATGGGGCCTCGTG
>DATHEP010000037.1:0-9351 GCA_035318525.1 Conexibacter sp. | reverse complement strand
GTCGACGGCGCCGCGCTCGTGGCGATCGGCAACGAGCAGACCGGTGAGGAGCTCGGCCTCAAGGCCAAGGGCCGCATCGTGGCGACGGCGCTCTCGGGCGACGACCCCACGATCATGCTCACCGGCCCCGCGCCGGCGTCGAAGAAGGCGCTCGCGAAGGCCGGGCTGACGGTCGACGACCTCGACCTGGTCGAGATCAACGAGGCGTTCGCGGCCGTAGTGCTGCGGTTCGTCAAGGACATGGGCCTCGACATGGAGAAGGTCAACGTCAACGGCGGCGCCATCGCCATGGGCCACCCGCTCGGCGCGACCGGGGGCATGATCCTCGGGACGATCATCGACGAGCTGCACCGCACCGGCGGCAAGTATGGCCTCGCGACGCTCTGCGTCGGCGGCGGCATGGGCATCGCGACCGTCGTGGAGGCGATCTAGATGGCGGAGAGCACCACGATTCGCTGGGAGCAGGACGCGGACGGCGTCGTCATCCTCACGCTCGACGACCCGAACCAGGGCGCGAACACGATGAACCGCGCCTACGCCGAGTCGATGGCCGCCACGGTCGAGAGGCTCGAGGCCGAGAAGGACTCGATCGCGGGCGTGATCATCACGAGCGCGAAGAAGACCTTCTTCGCCGGTGGCGACCTCAACGACCTGAGAGCGGTCGGGCCGGAGCAGGCGGTCGAGCTGGCCGAGGGCCTGAAGCTCGGCAAGGGCCAGCTGCGGCGCTTGGAGTCGCTCGGCAGACCGGTCGTCGCCGCGCTCAACGGCACCGCGCTCGGCGGCGGGCTGGAGATCGCGCTCGCGACGCACTACCGCATCTCGGTCGACGACCCGAAGATCGTCTTCGGCTTCCCCGAGGTGCAGCTCGGCCTGCTCCCGGGCGCCGGCGGCGTCGTGCGGACGGTGCGCATGCTCGGCATCGTCCAGGCGCTGATGGGCCTGCTGATGCAGGGGCAGAGAGTGCGGCCCGGCAAGGCGAAGGAGATCGGGATCGTCGACGAGCTGGTCGCGACGAGAGAGGACCTGATCCCCGCCGCCAAGAAGTGGATCGCCGCCAACCCCGAGGCGCAGCAGCCGTGGGACGCGGACAAGAAGTACAAGATCCCCGGCGGCACGCCCTCCACGCCCGCGCTGGCGATGAACCTGCCGGCCTTCCCGGCGAACCTGCGCAAGCAGATCAAGGGCGCGAACTACCCGGCGCCGCACCACATCATGGCCGCGGCGGTCGAGGGCGCGCAGGTCGACTTCGACAACGCGATCGCGATCGAGGGGCGCTACTTCGTCGACCTCGCGACCGGCCAGGTCGCGAAGAACATGATCCAGGCGTTCTTCTTCGACCTCCAGCAGGTGAACGGCGCGCGCGGCCGCTCGGCCGACGTCGAGACGTTCCGGTCGAGAAAGGTCGTGGTGCTCGGCGCCGGCATGATGGGCGCCGGGATCGCGTACGTGTGCGCGAAGGCCGGCATCGACGTCGTCCTCAAGGACGTCTTGCAGGAGGCGGCCGACCGCGGCAAGGGCTACTCGGCGAGACTCGTCGAGAAGGGCGTCTCGCGCGGCAAGACGACGCAGGAGAAGGGCGACGCCCTGCTCGCGCTGATCACCGCGACCGACGACCCGGCGGCCGCCGCGGGCGCTGACCTCGTGATCGAGGCGGTGTTCGAGGACCCGGCCGTGAAGGCGAGAGTCTTCGCCGAGATCGAGCCGCACCTCGCGCCCGGCGCGCTGCTCGGCTCGAACACCTCGACGCTCCCGATCACCGGGCTCGCCGAGGGCGTGTCGCGGCCGGCCGACTTCATCGGCCTGCACTTCTTCTCGCCCGTCGACAAGATGCCGCTGCTGGAGATCATCAAGGGCGAGCAGACGAGCGACGAGACGCTGTGGCGTGCTTTGGACGTCGCGAAGCAGATCAAGAAGACGCCGATCGTCGTCAACGACTCGCGCGGCTTCTTCACCTCGCGCGTGATCGGCACGTTCATCAACGAGGGCATCTCGATGCTGACCGAGGGGATCCCCGCGGCGACGATCGAGCAGGCCTCCTCGCAGGCCGGCTACCCCGCGCCGGTGCTGCAGCTCAGCGACGAGCTGAACATGAAGCTCATGCGCAGAATCCGCGACGCCGCGAAGGCGGCGGCGGAGACGGGGAGTGGCTGGGACGGGCATCCGTCCGAGGCCGTGATCGACCGCATGCTCGACGAGGGCCGAGCCGGCAAGCTCGAGGGCGCCGGCTTCTACGACTACGCGGACGGCAGACGCACTGGCTTCTGGCCCGGGCTCGCGGCGGCGTTCCCGCCGGTCGACGACCCGTCCTCGATCTCGCTTAGAGACCTCGAGGAGCGGATGATGTTCGCCGAGGCGCTGGAGACGGTGAAGTGCCTCGACGAGAACGTGATCGAGTCCGTCGCCGACGCGAACATCGGCTCGATCTTCGGGATCGGCTTCCCCGCCTGGACCGGCGGGGTGCTGCAGTACATCAACCAGTACGGCGACCCGATCCGCAACCCGGAGACGGGCGGCCCGGCCGCCTTCGTCGCCCGCGCGCGCGAGCTGGCCGCTCAGTACGGAGCGCGGTTCGAGCCGCCGGCCTCGCTGGTCGAGCGGGCGGAGCGCAACGAGCCGTACCTGGACGGGGCTGCGGTTCCGGCGTAGCCGGGTTTGTGGCGCCCAGCGCACGCCGCGCGCGTCGGCGCGCGGCGTGCGCTGGGGTGGCGCTCCGCTCGAGCGCCGGCGGCGGTCGTCGCGCTCGCCGCGGGCATCGAGGGGTGTGAGCAGTTGCGGAGGCGCCGCCGTTTGCGGCGCCTTTGCGTTGGAGTGGCTCTTTCCGTGACACTCCGGATCGAAGAATGTACGTCTGGCCTCCCTATGCGAGGTCAGACGTACATTCTTGGATCCGGTGCATGGTGGACCGGGGATCGCGAGCGCTGGCGGCAGATCGGGCGCGCTGGCAACGCAAGCCGCTCCCTCCCCCTCGATGCCCACGGCGCACGCGACGGGCGCCGGCCGCGCCGCGGGCGGAGCGCCGCTAGCTACGGCGCGATCTGATCCAGCCGCGCGAAGATCGCGTCAGCGTGGCGGATGTAATACGAGTAGTCGAACAGCGCATCGAGATCGAGCCCCGCAGAGCGCACGGCCGGCTCGACCTCCAGCAGCGACCGCAGCGGCTGCCGCGTGTCCCACGCCTCCTGCGCCGTCCGCTGCACCACACGGTACGCATCGTCGCGCACCATCCCGCCCTGCTCGATCAGCGCAAGCAGCACGCGCTGACTGAACAGCGCGCCGCACGTGATCTCGAGGTTGTCCCGCATGCGCGCTCTGTGGACGACCATGCCCTCGGCCAAAGCTGTCGCACGAGCCTGCAGATAGTCGATCAGGATCGTCGAGTCGGGCAGGATCACGCGCTCGACCGAGCTGTGTGAGATGTCGCGCTCGTGCCAGAGGGCGACGTCCTCCACGGCTGCCTGCGCGTTGCCGCGCAGCACCCGCGCGAGCCCGGAGATCTGCTCGGACTTGATCGGGTTTCTCTTGTGCGGCATCGCGCTGGAGCCCTTCTGCCCTCTGCGGAACGGCTCCTCCGCCTCGCGCACCTCCGTGCGCTGCAGGTGGCGCAGCTCCGTCGCGAAGCGCTCCAGCCCAGCGCCGGCCAGCGCGATCGCTTGCAGCAGCTCGGCATGGCGGTCGCGTGCGACGACCTGCGTCGAGACCGGCTCGCGCTCCAGGCCCAATGACGCCAGCACCCGCTGCTCGAAGTCCGGCGAGGTCGCCGAGTACGTGCCGACCGCGCCTGAGATCGCGCCGACCGACGCCTGCGCGAACGCGCGCTCCAGCCGCTCGGCGTTGCGGTGCGCCTCGAACGCGAAGCCGGCCAGCTTGATGCCGAACGAGGTCGGCTCGGCGTGCACGCCGTGCGTGCGGCCGACGCACAAGGTCTCGCGGTGCTCGCGCGCCCGCGCCGCCAGCGCAGCCACAAGCGCCCGCGCGCCCGGCACCACGATCTCCCCCGCGCGCTTGAGCTGCAGCGCGAGCGCGGTGTCGAGCACGTCGGAGGAGGTGAGGCCGTAGTGGATCCAACGCCCGGCCGGCCCGGCCGACTCCGACAGCACGTCGACGAACGCGGCGACGTCGTGGTCGGTCGTCCGCTCGCGCTCGTTCACCGCCTCGACGGTGAAGGTGGCAGCGCGGATCGCGTCGAGGTCGGACGCCGTCGGGCCCTCCATCGCCTCGCACGCCGCAACCTCGACGTCGCGCCACGCCGACATGCGCGCCTCGTCGCTCCAGAGGGCGCCCAGCTCGGGACGGGTGTAGCGGGCGATCATGCGGCGCCCATCATGCCGCGCGAGCCGGCGGGGCGCCGAGCCGGCCGCACGCTACGCCGCGAGGATGCGCGCCGCCAGCACGGCGGCGTTCTTCGCGTTGTCGACGCCGACGCACGCGACCGGCACGCCGGGCGGCATCTGCGCGATCGACAGCAGCGCGTCGAGGCCGCCGGCGACCGACATGCGGCTCGTCAGCGGGACGCCGATCACCGGCAGGTCCGTGTGCGCGGCGACGACGCCCGGCAGCGCGGCCGACAGGCCGGCACCGGCGATGATCACCTTCAACCCGCGCGAGCGCGCAGTCTTCGCGTAGGCGGCGACCGTGTCGGGGTCGCGGTGCGCCGACATCACCTTGACCTCGTGGTCGATGCCGCGCGCCTCCAGCTCCGCGGCTGCCTTCTGCATCGCGTCCATGTCGCTCTGCGAGCCCATCACGATGCCGACGAGCACGCCCGCCGCCTCGAGCTCCTGCTCAAGCGCGACGACCGTCGGGTCGGTGACAGGCGCGGCTGTGACGGCTTCGCTCAACTGGTCGTCGGTCATGCGGTCCTCCCGGCCGTGGCGTGGACCGCTCGCAGCGCGATGTCGGAGCGAAGCTGACGTCCGTCGAATTCGATCATCTCGGCGGCAGCATATGCAGCCGCCCGCGCGGCGGCGGCGTCGGTGCCGAGGCCCGTCACGTTCAACACGCGCCCGCCGGCGGTGACGACCGCGCCGTCCTCGCGCCGACGCGTGCCCGCGTGCGTGACCTCGATCCCGTGCGGGACCGCGTCGAGCCCGCTGATCGCGTCGCCGGTGCGCGGCGCCTCCGGGTAGCCGGCGCTCGCGAGCACGAGCGTGACCGCCGTCTCCGGCGCCCACTCCAGCGAGACGCCGGCGAGCCCGCCCGGCTCGCACGCGCGCACGAGCACGTCGAGCAGGTCCGAGCGCAGCCGCGGCAGCACCGCCTGCGTCTCCGGGTCGCCGAAGCGCACGTTGAACTCGAGCACGCGCACGTCGGCGGCGGTCAGCATCAGGCCGGCGTAGAGGATCCCGTGGAAGGGCGTGCCGCGGCGGCGCAGCTCGTCGACGACCGGCTGGTGGACCTGCGCGCACAGCTCGGCCGCGCGCGCCGCGTCGAAGCCCGGAACGGGCGAGTAGGAGCCCATCCCGCCGGTGTTCGGGCCGAGATCGCCGTCGAAGATCCGCTTGTAGTCCTGCGCCGGCGCCATCGGAATGGCGCGCTCGCCGTCGCACAGCGCGAGCAGCGACAGCTCCTCGCCGTCGAGGAACTCCTCGACGACGACCTGCTCGGTGTCGTGCAGGCGCTCGACGAGGAACGCCTCCAGCGCTCCCCGCGCCTCGTCCGCGTCGGCCGCGATCACGACTCCCTTGCCGGCCGCGAGCCCGTCCGCCTTCACGACGACCGGGTAGCGCTCGATCGCCGCCATCCCCTGCTCGACCGTCGTCACGACCTCGTAGGCGGCGGTCGGCACGCCGGCCGCCTCCATCACCGACTTCGAGAAGGCCTTCGAGCCCTCCAGCTCGGCGCACGCAGCCGACGGCCCGAAGCAGCGCAGCCCGGCCTCCGCGAACGCGTCCACGACGCCGGCGACGAGCGCGACCTCGGGTCCGACGACCGTCAGCGTGACCCCTTCCGCGCGTGCCGCGGCGACCAGCCCTGCGACGTCGTCGACCGCGACGTCGAGCAGGCGGGCGTCGGCCGCGATCCCAGCGTTGCCGGGCGCGCACAGCAGCTCCGGCCGCCGCGGGGAGCGCGCGAGCGCGCGCAGAATGGCATGCTCGCGCCCGCCGGCGCCGATGACGAGGACCTTCTCGGACACGAGCGACCGCGCGCTAGAGCGAGCCGATGAAGTCGTCGATCGGGATCGCGGTCAGCGTCTCGTACTGGACGGTGCCGCGCGAGCCGAGCTCCAGCGAGACGCGGGCGATCGTCTTCTCGTCCGGCGCCTCGACGACGTTGACGAAGTCGAAGCGGCCGAGCGTCGCCCACTGCGCCTTCACGGTCGCGCCGAGCTGCTCGATCTCTCTGTTGACCTCGCGGATGCGCTGCGGGTTCGTCTTGATCGTCTGCGTGCCCTCGGGCGTGAGCTTCGACAGCATGATGTACGTCGGCATGGCGCTCCCATCGTCGCGGTCGGTCGCAGTCCTGCGATCCGGCTATGTCCTGGTTTCTATCCCACCGGACGGCTACGTGCACGTCCGATCGGCGGACGTCCGCCCCCGTTCCTGCGCAACGACCGCGCCGCTCGACTGTTGAGGGAGCGATGATCTGCTGCGTGCGGCCCCGCCATCCGCTCTCCGGCCTTGCCGCGCTCGCCTGCGTCGCAGGGGTCGTCGCCGGGGCGGCGGCGCCCGCGTCCGCGGCCACACTGACGACCGACGCGCGCTGCTACGCGCAGGGCGCGCCGCTGCAGCTGACCGCTAACGGAATGGCACCGCGCGCGCCGTTGACCGTCTCGCTCGACGGCCAGGCGCTCAGATTCCGCGACGGCTCGACGCCGAGAGCCGACGAGGCTGGCACGCACGCGAGCTCCTTCTCCACGCCCGCCCTCGCAGCCGGCGTCAACCAACTGCGCCACGCGCTCGCGGTCGACGACGGCACCACGCGCGCGCGCACGCGCTTCACCGTCACGCGCCCGGCCGGAGCGGACTTCGCGCCGAAGCACGGTGACCCACGAACGCTGCGCGTGCGCTTCACGCTGTGGGGCTTCGCGCTCGCGAGCGGCCGCAACGCGCAGGTCTGGCTGCACTGGCTCGACGCCTCCGGGCGCGTGCGCAAGAACGCCCCGCTCGGGCTCACCCAGGGCGACTGCGGACAGCTCACGAGCACGCGGCGGCGCGTCTTCCCGTTCGACGCCGAGCCGGGTCGCTGGACGCTCGTGCTCGACACCTCCCGCCGCTACCGGGTGCAAAGCGACGGCGCGCGCGCGAAGATCCCTGTACACGTCCGGTCGCTCTCGCTCTGATCCGATGCGCCATCCGCTGCCCGTCAAGCTGCCCGTCGCCGTCCTCGCGCTCCTGCTGGCCGCCTCCGCGGCAGCCTTCGCGGCGACGCCGAAGGCAAGAGTCGTGCTCGACCCCGGCTGCTACCTGAGCAGCGGCCCGGGGCTGCTGACCGGCACCGGCTTCAGACCGGACGGCACGTGGACGGCGAAGCTGTCGGGCACGAAGCAGATCGGCACCGGCACGATCGACAGAAGAGGTCGCATCCGCGCACGCTTCACGGCGCCCGCCTACCACGGCACAAGCGGGACGCGTGAAATGACGCTGTCCGTCACCGACGGGCCGCACGTCGCCTCGACCACCTTCCTGATGTCTCCGCTGGACGCCAGCTTCAGCCCGCGCACCGGCGACCCCGCCACGCTGCGCGTGCGCTGGCGCGTGCTCGGCGTGGGCGCCAGGCGCGGCGTCTACGTCCACTACGTCAGCCCGAGAGGCACGCACCGCCGCACCGTGCGGATCGGCACCTCGAGACCGCCCTGCGGATCGCTCAAGACCGGCCCGATCGCGCTGTTCCCGTTCAGATACGGCTACGGGCGCTGGACCCTCCAGGTCGACACGAGCCGCAGATTCGACCGCGACACGACGCCGCGCCTGCTGATCGACTTCGACATCAGAAGACCGGCGGCGAGAAGAAGAGCGGCCGGGGCGAGTGTGGCGCGGGTCGTGGTGGGCGGGTCGTAGGGCGGGCGGCCTTCCGCTCGGGCGTGCGCGGGTGGCGTTCCGCTCGGGCGCTCGTGGTGCCCGTCGCGTGCGTCGTGGGCATCGAGGGGGAAGGGAGCAGGTGCTCCGGCGTTCGTGCGTTCTTTTGTGACGGTTCACGCGTGTGCCTGCGCAGCGCTCACGTTCCCCGGCGCGTCCGTGCACGCACCGGATCGATGAGTGTCGGATTGGGGTAGTGGGTCAGTTTGAAGTGACCGCCTGATCTGCTCTACGGTCCCGGCCGTCCGAAGCAGGTAAGCGGCCCCGGGCGGCGCTGAAGACGCCAACCCGGGGCCTACACGGAGGTAAGTCCGTGCAGGAGAAGGCTACTTCGCTGCCCGCTGAGCAGCGGGCTTTGGGTAGGGCTGTGCGCGAGCTGCGTGCACGGCGCAGCTTGTCGCAGGAGGAGCTGGCGAGACGGTCGCGGCTTCACAGGAACTACGTGGGGGCGATGGAGCGCGGGGAGCTGAACCCGACGCTGCGGACGCTGCTGCGGCTGGCGGTCGGGCTCAGGCTGCCGCTGTCGGAGGTGATCGTCGTCTACGAGCGGCAGTTGCGCGATGCCGGGCGGTAGGAGTCCGTACGCGGGCTCAAGCGATCTCGTCGCGCTGGGGATCGCGTTGCGTGAGCTGCGCGAGCGCCGCCGCGTCCAGCAGAAGGCGGTTGGCTTCGACGCCGGCCTCGCCGACAAGTACGTCGGCATGGTCGAGCGTGGCGAGTTGAACCCCACGTTCGCGGTGCTGCTTCGCGTGCTGCGCACGCTGCGCGTCCCGCTCTCAGAGCTGGTCGAGCTGTACGAGCGCAACGTCGAGCTGATCGACCCGCAGGCCGGCGAGGACATCCCGGCCTGCCCGACACCCGAAGCGCTTGCGCACATCGGCAAGACGACCGCTCAGACCGCCGCCTACAACCGGGCCGCGAAAGCGCGTAGAGCGCGGGGTAGGATGGGGCCGTGGACCTGAACAAGCTCGCCGCGAAGATCGTGAAGGAGTCCACGGACCCCGACGCGCGCGAGACGCCGGACCTGGCTGCGGTCAAGCGCGGTCAGAAGGGCGGCAGAACGCGCGCTGAGCGGATGACGCCCGAGCAACGCAGCGCGGCTGCGAGACGGGCCGCTAAGGCGCGCTGGGATGCCCACGCCTCATAGGGGCTAACGACCGCTCCCTGCCCATTTGCAGGGATTATCGTTCTGCCGGACCACGCAGCAAACTCGCTTGGTTGAAAACACGAGAGGCGCCTAAGCATCGTGCCTTGGCGCCTCTCGCAAAGTCCAAGCCGAGTGGATGTGGCCGAGGACCGGTGGTGACTCCCGGATCGTCGCATAGCCCCCGGCGGA
>DATHEP010000036.1:0-9033 GCA_035318525.1 Conexibacter sp. | reverse complement strand
GGTCTCGGCGCGACGGGCGTCGAGACGAGCGAGGCGGTGTAGGTGACGCGAGCCGTCTGGTAGAGGCACTTGTACTGCGCCGAGCTGTCGACCGTCATCTGCGCGGTCTGCGTGAGCAGATCCCTGCAGTTGTCGGCGCGGCTCGCTCGCCAGCCGTCCTCCTGTGGCAGGTTCACCGACAGCACCGGCGCCCACGTCGGCACCGTGAGGGCGATCACGTCGCCCTTGCGGACGGGCAGGCTCGTCTTCAGCGGGAACTGAACGGTCGTGCCGAAGAACGGCTGGATCTTGAAGATGCCCGTCGTCGCGACGACGTCGTATCTCCGTCTGGGCTTCTCGCGCAGGACCGCGAGCTGCACGCGCGAGGTGCCGCCGTAGGTCGAGTTGAAGAAGCTGATCTGTCTGTCGCTCAGCGAGCCGAGCTGCACTGTGAAGGCGACGACACGGCCGTTGCGCGGCGCGGTCGTCGGGTATCTCACAGTGCCGGTGCGGACCTGCAGCGCCGTCGTGCGCGTCACGACGAAGCAGTTGTCAGGACAGCTGACGGTCGTCGGCTCGGTGGTCGCACCGAGCTCGTACAGTCTGGCCGAAGCCGTGGAGGACGCGGCGCCCAGCGCACAGACGAGCAGGGCAGCGCCAAGGGGGATGCGCTTCATATCCCCATTCAACACGAGTCCGGGGCGGAAAGGACCGCTGAAACGGTCCTTGCGCGCGCCTTAGAGTCTCAAGACGTTGACGGCCTTCGGGCCCTTGTCGCCCTGCTCCTCCTCGTAGGAGACCTTCGCACCCTCCGCGAGCGAGCGGTAGCCGTCGCCAGAGATGCCGCTGTAGTGGACGAAGAGGTCGCGACCGCCGTCATCCGGCGTGATGAAGCCGAAGCCCTTGTCGTCGCTGAACCACTTGACCGTTCCCGTTGCCATTGCGTCCCCCGAGGACGAGCGTGCCGACGCGCGGGCCGGCGGGGTTCCATCGAGCACAGTGCTCGATCTGTCGGGGCAACGCTAACAGGAACCCGGAGGTTCGTTCGCGGGTACCGCGGCGCGGGCGACGGCCGCGATCAGCCGTGCAGGAGCGCGCCGGCGGACGCGATCTCGTCCATGTCGCCCGGCGCAGGGACCCACGGCAGCTCGAGCGGGTCGCCGACGTAGCGCGGTACGACGTGGACGTGGAAGTGGAACACGGTCTGCCAGGCGGCGCTGCCGCACGAGTTGATCAGGTTGACCCCGTCGGCCCCGAGCCGCTCGCGTGCGCGTCCAGCGAGCCGCTGGGCGGAGACGATGCAGGCCTGCAGGTCCTCCGCGTTGATCTCGCTCAGGTCTCTCGCGTGCGCACGCGGGATCACCAGCGCGTGGCCGCGCGTCGCCGGGCTGATGTCCATGAACGCGAGGGTGCGCTCGTCCTCGTCGACGATCGTCGCCGGCAGCTCGCCCGCGACGATCTTGCAGAAGATGCAGTCGTCCGAAATGGGTGGCACGGGGCGAGCATATCGGTAGCCTCCGGACGGTCGTGCCCGATCGCGCCCATCTGCGTCAGGTGATCGCCCACCTCGCGGCGATCGACCGCCCGTCCGCCTCGCCCGGCGAGCGCGAGGCGGCGCAGTGGATCGCCGCCCAGCTCGCCGAGTTCGGCTGCCGCGTGACCGTCGACGAAGAGCGCGCGCACGGCGGCTACTGGTTCCCGCTCGGCGTGCCGAACGTGCTCGCGGGCCTCGCCGGCCTGCTCGCGCGGCGCGGCGGACGACGCGAACGCGCGCTCGCGGCCGCCGTCGGCGCCTTCGCCGCAGCCGCGATCTGGGACGACGTCGGCGGCGGGCGGCTGTGGTTCCGCCGGCGCTTCCTGCCGAGCCGGCCGACCTGGAACGTCGTCGCCGAGGCCGGCGACGCGGACGCCGAGCAGACGGTCGTGTTCGTCGCCCACCACGACGCCGCGCACTGGAGCCTGCTGTTCCATCCCGGCGTGCTGCCGCTCGTCGACCGCCTCGCGCCGGGCCTGCTCGCGCGCAGCAACACCTCGCCGCCGCTGATGGCGCCCGTCTTCGCCGGTCCGCTGCTGGTCGCGCTCGGCGCGCTGACGCGCCGTCGCCGCCCGCTCGCCGCAGGCACGTTCCTCGCGCTCGGCTCGGCCGCCACCTTCGCGGAGATCGGCTCGCGCGACACGGTCCCGGGCGCGAACGACAACCTCACGGGCGTCGCGACGCTGATCGGCCTCGCGACCGAGCTCGCGGAGCGGCCGCTCGAGGGCCTGCGCGTGCTGCTCGTCTCGACCGGCTCCGAGGAGGGCTTCATGGAGGGGATGCAGGCGTTCGCGCGCCGCCACTTCCCCTCGCTGCCGCCGGAGCGCACGCACGTCGTGTGCGTCGACACGGTCGGCTCGCCCTACCTCACGCTGATCGAGGGCGAGGGGATGCTGCGGATGCGCGAGTACCCGGACGACTTCAAGCAGCTCGTCGCCGGGTGCGCGGCCGACAGCGGCGTGGAGCTCGGGCGCGGCCTGCGCTTGCGCAACGCGACCGACGGCCTGATCGCGCTCCGCGCGGGCTATCCGACCGCTGCGATCGGCTCGGTCACCGAGCTGAAGGTGCCGTCGAACTACCACTGGCCGACCGACACGGCCGCGAACGTGAACCACGAGAGTGTGTCCGACGCGGTCACGCTCTGCACCGCAATCGCGCGACGCCTGGCGGCGCGCTACGCGTCGGCCGAAGCGCGCGTGCGCGCGTAGGCGATCGCGTCCTCCGGCGTGGCGACCTCGCCGACGTAGACCGCCTCCTGCAGCTCGGCCAGCAGCTCGCCGAGCCGCGGCCCGCGCGGGATCGCGAGCGCCTCGGCCAGCTCGTCGCCGCGGATCGGGACCGCCGGCGGGCCGTGCGCGTGCCACGCGAGCGCCGGGCCGATCAGCTCGCGCGCGAGCTGGAGGTGCTTGGCGATCGCCTCGTCCGCGTTGCGTCCGCGCGTCGCGATGCGGTCGGCGATCGACAGCAGCGTCACGTCGGCCGCGACCGGCTCGCACGCCTTCAGGTAGCGGTACTCAGCGCGCGGCGGGAGCGGGCGCTCGCGCACGAGGAAGCCGAGCCGCAGGTGGTGGCGCGTGAGCGCCGCGACGTGGGCGCGCAGCCGCTCGCTCGCGTGGAGGCGCGCGAGGATCGCCCGCGCCGTCTCCGCCCCGCTCGCGTCGTGGCCCCAGAAGGTGATGCGCCCCTCCTCGGTGATGCCGCGCGTCTGCGGCTTCGCGACGTCGTGCATGAGCGCGCCGAAGCGCAGCGCCGTGCCGCGCGTCAGCTCGTCCGCAAGCGGCTCGGCGAGCAGCGCCGCGACGGCGCGGCCGTGCTGCTCGCCGAGGACCGCGACCGGGTCGCGCTGCAGCGCGACCGTCTCCTCGAGCACGGCGAGCGTGTGCCGGTAGACGTCGAGGTGGTGGTAGGCGCTCTGCTCGACGCCGGCGAGGGCCGCCAGCTCCGGAAGCACCGACTCGACCACGCCCACGCGCTCCATCAGCTCGAAGCCTGCGAGCGGGTCGGGCGACGCGACGATCCGCTTCAGCTCGGCGAACACGCGCTCGACGGCGACATCGCGCAGCGCCGACGCATGCGCGGCCGCGGCCCGGACCGTGTTGTGGTCGGCTTCGAGCCCCAGTTCGCAGGCGAAGCGCGGCAGCCGCAGCACGCGCAGCGGATCGGCCGCGAAGACATCTGGCGAGACCATCCGCAGCCGCCGCGCGGCCAGGTCGGCCTGGCCGCCGGTCGGGTCGATCAGCGCGCCGCCGGCGAGCGGCTCGGCGATCGCGTTGACGGTGAAGTCGCGCTGCGCGAGGTCCTGCTCGATCGTCTCGCCGAGCAGTGGCGAGAGGTCGGCCTGCCACGCGCCGCCGCGCGCCACGACGCGCCACGCGCCGAACGCCTCCGAGAGCGGGAAGACGGCCGCGCGCGCCGCGCGCGCCAGCGTGCGCGCCGCCGCCTCCACGTCGCCGGCAACGGCGAGGTCGAGGTCGGACCCGACCCCCGCCCGCCCAAGCAGGCGGTCGCGTACCGCGCCGCCGACGAGCCACGGCGGCGAGCCCTCGGTGTCGGCGGCGAGCGCCGCTCGGACGAGCGCGAGCGGGTCCTCGGGCGGGCGGGCATGGGTCACGCTGGCTCTCCGTCGCGGTGGTAGACGCGCGTCACGCGCGCCGTCAGCGCCGTCGTGATCTCGTAGTTGATCGTGTCGATCCGCCGCGCGAGCGCTTCGGCGGTGAGCCGCTCGTCGCCGTCGCTCCCGATCAGGACGGCCTCGTCGCCCTCCGCGAGCGCGGCCGGGTCGGCGCCCACGTCGACCGTCACGTTGTCCATGCTCACGCGCCCGGCGAGCGGATGGCGCGCACCGTTGATCAGCGCCTCCGCGTTGCCCGAGAAGGCGCGGCGGTAGCCGTCGCCGTAGCCGATCGGCAGCGTCGCGATCCAGGTCGGCTCGCGCGCGGTGAACGTCGATCCGTAGCCGACGCTCTCCCCCGGGGCGAGCGGCTTCAGCGCGGCGACGTAGGAGCGCAGCTCGAGCGCCGGCTCGAGGCCGTGCTCGGCCGGGTCGACGCCGAACGGGTCGAGCCCGTAGATCGCGACCCCGCAGCGGACGAGGTCGAGGCGGCCATCGGGCACCGACAGCGTCGTCGCGCTGTTGGCGGCGTGCAGGATCACGTCCGGCTTCAAGGCCCGCAGCCGCTCGCCGAAGGCGCGGAAGCGATCGATCTGCGCCTGCGTCAGCGCCGCGTTCTCGTCAGCGCAGGGCAGGTGCGTCATCGCGCCGACGAGCTCGAGCTCCGGCGCCTCCAGCACCTGGTCGGCGAGCCGCAGCAGCTCGTCGGCGTCGCGGACCCCCAGGCGGCCCATCCCGACGTCGAGCTTCAGGTGCACGCGCACCGGCCGCAGATGCCTGCCATGACGCAGCGCGTCGACGAACGACGGGTGCCACGCGACGACGTCGGCGCGGGCGTCCAGCGCGATCCGCAGCTCCTCACCGCTCAACGCGCCCATCACGAGCAGCGGCCCGGGGATCCCGGCGGAGCGCAGGTGCGCCGCCTCCATCGCCGCGGCGACGGCGATCCAGCTCGCCCCGCCCGCGAGCGCCGCGCGAGCGGACGCGACGGCGCCGTGCCCGTACCCGTTTGCCTTCACGACCGCGCACAGCGCGGACTCCGCGCCGGCGGCGAAGCGCAACCGCTCGCAGTTGCGCTCGATGGCGGCGAGGTTGACCCGCGCGACCGCGCGCAGCGCCATCGGCCCGCCTCTTACGAGACGATCGCCTCGAGCACGTCGAGGCGCGTCACGACGCCGACCAGCCGGCCGTGCTCGACGACGGGCAGGCGGTTGTGGCGGCGCTCGGCGATCAGCCGTGCGGCCTCGTGCAGGTCGGTGTCCGGCGCGACGGTGACGGGCTCCCGCGTCATCATGTCCTCGACGGTCGCCGCAATCGCCTTCCTGAAGCGTTCCTCGAACTTCTTGACCGGGCCGAGGAAGATCGTCCCGCCGAACAGGTCGATGTGCAGCGGCAGACGCAGGTCCTCCTCCTCGTCGCGCAGGACGAGGTCGGACTCGGTCACGATCCCGACGCAGCGCCCGCCGCCGTTGACGACCGGGAGCCCGGGCACCTCATGCTCGCGCAGCGTCCGCAGGACCGTCTCGACGGTGTCCTCCGGACGGACCGTCACCGGGTCCCGCTCCATGATGTCGGCGACGGTCGGCATTGCTGCGAAGGAATCTACCGCTCGCGGCGGGCGGACGGCAGCGCCGCGACCACGTCGCTCGCGATCGCGCCCTCGACGCCGACGCGCTCGCCGACGAGGCGGCCGGCGCGGCGGTGCAGCTCGACTCCCGCGCAGGCGGCCGTGAAGGGCTCCACGCCGCGCGCCAGCAGCGCGCCGATCACGCCGGCGAGCACGTCGCCGGTGCCGGCCGTCGCGAGCGCCGGCGCGTCGCCGCGGCTGACGGCGAGCGGGTCGCCGTCGCGCGGGCACAGCACGAGCGTGTCGTCGCCCTTCAGCACGACGACCGCGCCGGCGCGTCGCGCCGCCTCGCGCGCGCTCGCGAGCCGCCGTGCCTCCACGTCTGCGCTCGGAACGCCGAGCAGGCGCCCGAGCTCGCCGGCGTGGGGCGTCAGGACCGTCGGCGCAGTGCGCCGCGCCAGCGCGTCGAGCGCCCCGTCGGCGTCGGCCGCGTGCGCGTTCAGTCCGTCCGCGTCGAGCACGAGCGGGACGGGTGCGTCGCGCGCCAGCCCCCGCGCGAACGCGGCGGCCGCCGGCGTACGGCCGACGCCCGGGCCGAGCACCAGCGCGCCGGCGCGCTCGCACTGCGCGAGCGCCGGCGCGACCGCCTCCTCGACCAGCGAGCCGTCGTCGTCGGGCAGCGGCACGCTCATCGCCTCGGCGTGCGCCAGCTCGAAGACCAGGTTGAGGGACGCCGGCACGAGCACGCTGACATAGCCGGCCCCGGCTCGCATCGCCGCCGCGGCGGCGAGCGAGGGCGCTCCCGTAAGGCCTGTCGAGCCGCCGCACACGAGCACGCTGCCGCCGTCGAACTTCGTGCTGCGCGCTCCACGGCGCGGGAGCGCGTCGAGCACCGTCCCGTCGATCAGCCCGAGCCACGGCTCTCGCAGCGGCGGGCGGTCGCGCGGAATCCCGAGCGGCACGACGACGACCTCGCCGGCGCAGGCCTTGCCCGGCGCGATCCAGTGCCCGGGCTTGGCCGCCTCGAACGTCGCCGTCGCGACGGCGCGCACGACCGCTCCCGCGATCTCGCCGGTGGAGGCGTCGACGCCGCTGGGGATGTCGCACGCGACGACCGGCACGCCCAGCTCGGCCGCCGCCGCCATCGCGCCGATCGCGTCGGCTGCCGCGCCGCGCGGCGCGCCGCTCGCCCCGGTGCCGAGCACGGCGTCCACGATGCCCCCCATGTCGACCATCGACCCGGGCATGAACGGTCGCGGCGGCGCCCCCGGAAGCCGCTCGAGGCTCGCGCGCGCGTCGCCCTCCAGCTCGTGCGGCGAGCACAGCAGTTGCACGTCGATCTCGCGCTTCGCCTCGCGCAGCAGACGCGCCGCGACGAGGCCGTCGCCGCCGTTGTTGCCCTTCCCGCAGACGATTGCCACCACGCCGTCGGACACGACGCGCTCCACGAGGCGCGCGAGGCCCGCTCCCGCGTGCTCCATCAGCTCCAGCCCGGGGACGCCCCGCTGCTCGATCGCCCACGCGTCGAGCGCGCGCTGCGCGGCGGCGTCGGGCAGCGGCTCGAGCCAGGCGGGCATCGGTCGGCTCAGCGCGCCGCGACGGCCGCCGTCACTCCACCGTGACGGTCTTCGCGAGGTTGCGCGGTTGGTCGACGTTGAGGCCGCGCAGGCGAGCCACGTGGTAGGCGAGCAGCTGCAGCGGGACGACCGCCAGCAGCGGCGCGAGCATCCAGTCGGTCGCGGGGATCGCGATCACCTGCTCGGCGTGCTCGGCGATCTCCTCGTTGCCCTCCGTGACGATCGCGATCACGTGCGCGCCGCGCACGCGCACCTCCTGCATGTTCGAGACGACCTTGTCGAGCACCGGCGAGTCGGTCGCGACGCAGACGACCGGCGTGTCGTCGTCGAGCAGCGCGATCGGGCCGTGCTTCATCTCCCCCGCCGCGTAGGCGTCCGTCGCGATGTAGGAGATCTCCTTCAGCTTGAGCGCGCCCTCGAGCGCGACCGGCAGCCCGACGTGGCGGCCGAGGTAGAGGAAGAAGTCCGACCGGTGGTGCGCCTGCGCGATCGCCTCGATCTCAGCGCTGCCGCGGTCGAGCAGCTCGGCGATGTGGTGCGGCAGCTGCTTGAGCGCGCTCACGAGCTCCGTCAGCCGCGCCGGAGGGAGCGTGTCGCGCAGCTCCGCGAGCCGCAGCCCCAGCAGGTACATCGCGGCGACCTGGCTGACGAACGTCTTCGTCGCGGCGACGCCGATCTCGAGGCCCGCGCGCGTGAAGAGGACGCCGTCGGCATCTCGCGTGGCCTGCGAGCCCATCACGTTCGTGATCGCGAGGACGGTCGCGCCGCGCCCGCGCGCGAGCCGCATCGCCGCGAGCGTGTCGGCCGTCTCGCCCGACTGGGAGATGCCGATCACGAGGTCGCCCGGGCCCACGACCGGGTTGCGGTAGCGGTACTCGGAGGCGACGTCCATCTCGACCGGCACGCGTGCCCACTCCTCGATCGCGTAGCGGCCGATCAGGCCCGCGTGGTACGAGGTGCCGCAGGCGACGACGACGATCCGCCTGATGTCGCGCAGCAGCGCATCGTCGATCGAGCCGAGCTCGCCGAGGTCGATCCCGTCGCCGCGGGCGGCGCGGTCGGCGACCGTCTCGGCGACCGCGTCGGCCTGCTCGTGGATCTCCTTCAGCATGAACGTCTCGTAGCCGCCCTTTTCGGCGGTCTCGGCGTCCCAGTCGATCTCGACGATCTCGCGCTCGATCGGCGTGCCGTCGGGCGTCATGAAGTCGACGCCGCCGGGGCGCAGCACTACCAGCTCGCCGTCCTCGATGAACTGCACGCGGCGAGTCCGCTCGAGGAACGCCGGCACGGCCGAGGCGAGGAACTGCTCGTCCTCCCCGCGCCCGACGACGAGCGGGCACTCGCGCCGCGCGCCGACGAGCACGCCCGGCTCGGCGACCGTCATCGCGACGAACGCGAAGTGGCCGACGAGCTGCTCGTAGGCGGCGCGCACGGCGGCCGGCAGGTCGCCGTCGTAGTGCTTCGCGATCAGGTGGGCGATCACCTCGGCGTCGGTCTCGGACGAGAACGTCGAGCCCTGGCGCTCGAGCGCGCGCTGCAGTGAGACGTAGTTCTCGACGATCCCGTTGACGACGACGTGGACGCGGTCGTCGGTGTCGTAGTGCGGGTGCGCGTTGGCCTCGGTGACGCGGCCGTGGGTGGCCCAGCGGGTGTGGCCGATCCCGGTCGTCTCGGGCGGCGCCGCGACGGCCACGCCGCCGGCGTCGTCGATCTCTCCGTCGATGGCGGAGCGGAGCGCGCTCAGGTTGCCGACCGAGCGCACGGA
>DATHEP010000035.1:0-2561 GCA_035318525.1 Conexibacter sp. | reverse complement strand
GGGCGAGCACGTCGGGGCCGAGATGGGGCAGCCCGCTGCGGATGTCCGTGAAGCGCTTCGGCCCGAGCAGCAACTCGCGCACGACCATCAGCGTCCAGCGCTCGCCGACGAGGTCGAGTGCGCGGGCGATCCCACATGCGTCGCCGTACGTGCGCTTTGTCCTCACGAAGACATCCTAGCCATTTGTCGGGATATCCAAGCGCATGATTGGAAATTCCAACCCTGTGATATCACTCCTGAGCCCAACCGACCCGACGATCCGCATGGAGGTGGCGACGTGAGCGCCGAAGCGACGAACGACCGCAGACGCTGGCTGGCGCTCTACGTCCTGTGCGCGGCGGTGCTGATGATCGTGCTCGACGCGACGGTCGTGAACGTCGCGCTGCCGTCGATCCAGGACGACCTCGGCTTCTCGCAGACGAGCCTCGCGTGGACCGTCAACGCATACCTGATCGCGTTCGGCGGTCTGCTGCTGCTGGCGGGGCGCCTCGGCGACCTGATCGGGCACCGCAGGATCTTCCTGCTCGGCCTGGCCGTCTTCACGGGCGCTTCGCTGCTGTGCGCGCTGTCGCAGACGCAGGGAATGCTGATCGGCGCGCGCTTCCTGCAGGGCGCCGGCGGCGCGCTCGCGTCGGCGGTCGTGCTCGGGATGATCATCACGATGTTCCCGGAGCCGAAGGAGCAGGCGAAGGCGATCGGCGTCTACGGCTTCGTCGCGTCCGCCGGCGGCTCGATCGGCCTGTTGCTCGGCGGCCTGCTGACGGAGACCATCAGCTGGCACTGGATCTTCTTCATCAACGTGCCGATCGGCGTCGGCGCGGCGGTGTTCGCGCTGCGGCTGGTCGAGAGCCGGCCCGGCCTCGGCCTCGAGGCGGGCGCGGACCTGCCCGGCGCGCTGCTGCTCGTCGGCGGCCTGATGATCGGCGTGTACGCGATCCTCGGCGTCGAGGAGCACGGCTGGGTCGCGGCGCAGACGCTCGGCCTCGGCGCGCTGTCGCTCGTGCTGATCACCGTCTTCGTGCTGCGTCAGGCGCGCATCGCGAACCCGCTGATGCCGCTGCGGCTGTTCCACTCGCGCAACGTGACGGGCGCGAACCTCGTGCTGATCCTGCTCGTCGTCGGCATGTTCTCGATGTTCTTCATGGGCGCGCTCTACCTGCAGGTCGTCCTCGGCTACGACCCGCTCCAGGTCGGCCTCGCGTTCCTGCCGGGCACGATCGTGATGGGCGCGATGTCGCTGTACGGCTCGGGGCCGATCGCGATGCGCTTCGGCGCCAAGCCGGTCGTCGTCGCGTGCCTCGTCTTCATGGGTGCGGCGATGCTGCTGTTCGCGCGCACGCCGGTCGGCGGCTCGGACGTGCCGCTCGACGGCGCCTACCTCGTCGACCTGCTGCCGATCATGATCCTGTTCGGCCTCGGCGCCGGCCTCGCCTTCCCGGTGCTGATGCAGCTCGCGATGTCGGGTGCGACGCCGAGCGACGCGGGGCTCGCGTCCGGCCTCGTGAACACGTCGCCGCAGGTCGGCGGCGCAGTCGGCCTCGCCGTGCTCGCGACGCTCGCGACCGACCGCACCGACGCGCTGCTCGACCAGGGCGAGTCGCTGCTGTCCGCGCTCAACGGCGGCTACCACCTCGCCTACCTCGTCGGCGCGGCGCTCGTCGTCGTGGCCATCGTGGTCGCGCTGACGGTGCTGAAGCCGCTGCCGGCGCCCGCGATGTCGCAGGGCGAGGGCGAGCCGGAGGGCGCGCCCGCCAGCGAGCCCGCCTACTCCGAGGCCTGAGCGGAACGACCGCCGCCGGGAGCCGCGCCCGGCTCCCGGCGGTTCGTGCGCTCGACGCGTGCGGGGCCGTCAGGCCGAGCGCGGGTGGGGGAGGGCGAGCCCTCTAGTTGAACGCGTACTGCTCATAGTCGGCCACGTTGTCCTGCGTCACGGTCGCGGCCGGCACGACGAGCTGGCGCGGGACCTCCGGCGGCACGAGCTCCGGGAAGCCCTCGCCGAGCGCGATCAGGCGCGCCATGTTGACGGCCGAGGCCGCCATGTTCGGGTTGTAGAGGAAGGTGGCGGCGTAGAGCCCGCCCTCTCTGATCTGGTCCATCGCGTCCTGCGAGCCGCCGACGCCGGTCAGGAACATGTCATCGTCGCGCCCCGCGTTGCGGATCGCCTGCACGACGCCCTGGGCCATGTCGTCGTCGTGCGTGTAGACGGCGTCGATCTGGTCCTGGGCCTGCAGGATCGTCTCCATCACTCTCAGGCCGGTGTCGGGGTTGAAGTCGCCCGGCTGTCTGGCGACGATCTCGATGCCGCCGTCGGGGCAGGCCTTTCTGAGCTGGTCGACGAAGCCTCTCGTGCGCTCCGTCGTGACCGAGATGCCGGCGAGGCCCTGGATCTCGACGACGTTGCCCTCGCATCTGAGTCTGTCGGCGATGTAGTCGGCCGCCAGCACGCCGATCTGGTAGTTGTCGCCGAGGATCGTGGCGGTCGCCGCGTCGGGCGCGGTGAACAGGCGGTCGACGTTGATCACGGGGATCCCCGCCGCCTCCGCTCTCTGCGCGACCGGCGT
>DATHEP010000034.1:0-2912 GCA_035318525.1 Conexibacter sp. | reverse complement strand
GCACCTCGTCGAGCGACGGGGTGACGTGGAGCGCGGGCGCCGGCGGGGCAGTCGAGGAGGTCATCGGACGGTCAGCGGCTGCGCGCGTCGAGCACGCGCTCAGCGTCGGCAAGGCTGAGCCCGCGCGAGCGCAGCAGGACGGCGAGGTGGTAGAGCACGTCGGCCGCCTCGTTCGCCACGCGCTCGTCGCCCTCCTCCCGCACCGCGCGCACGACCTCCTCCGCCTCCTCCTCGACCTTCTCCCCCGCAAGCTTGGGATCCGCGAGCAGCCTGGCTGTGTAGGAGGCGCCGGTGTCGGCCACGGCGGCGCGCTGGGCAATCGTCCGCTCGAGCGCGGGCAGCGTCTCGTAGGGCGCGCCGGGCTGGAGGTCGCCGGTGAAGAAGCAGGTGCGCTCGCCCGTGTGGCAGGCGGGACCGGCCGGCTCGACGAGCGCGAGCACGGCGTCGCCGTCGCAGTCGACGCGCAGCGCCTTGAGCTTCTGCGTGTTGCCGCTCGTCGCGCCCTTGTGCCACAGCTCCTGCCGCGAACGGCTCCAGTAGTGCACTTCGCCGGTGGCGCGCGTGCGTTCGAGCGCCTCCGCGTTCATGTACGCGAGCGTCAGCACCTCGCCCGTGCGCCAGTCCTGTGCGATGCACGGGACGAGGCCGCGGTCGTCGAACGCGATGGCGGAGTCGGGCACGGTCCGGGGGATTGTAGGGCGCGGTCACGCCCCGGCAGCGGGCCACTGCCAGCGGCGCACCTCGCACGGGCCCGGGTCGACCGCGAGCGCCGCGGCCCCGGGCGGGCCGGGGTCGAGCTCGCAGACCCAGGGCTCGGCGCCGGTCGATGGCGCGTCGGCGCCGCCTATGCCGGTGCCGTGACACTTGAGGATCGCCTCCCAACGGACCCAGGCGCGCAGGAACGCGCGCGCGCGCTCGGTCGGGTCGAGCGCGGCCAGGCGCTCGGCCTCCGCGGCGCCGAGCACGCGCCGCGCGATCGCGACCGCGTCGACCTGCCGGCGCGGCAGCTCGATGTCGACGCCGAGCTCGCGGTCGAGCGTGACGGCGTACAGCGCCACGTCCCCTGAGTGCGAGAGGTTGAAGCGCAGACGGTCCGGCTCGATCTCGTCCGCACGCGCCGCGACGGCGCGCTCGCCGGCGAGCGCCGGCTTGCCGTGCGGACCCGGCTCGAACCGCAGCGCGCGCGGGTCGGCTCTGGCGTAGCGGGCGAGGAGGGCGCGCAGGATCCCGCGCGCGGCCGCCCAGCGCTCCCCGTCCTCGGTGCGCACGAAGCGGTCGGTGCGCGCCCGCTCGTCGGCCGACAGCAATGCCCGCTCGCGTGCCCCCGCAGCGGTCAGGTCCGCCCGCCAGACGTCCACGACGCCGGTGGCGAGCTGCAGGTCTGAGGGCGGCGGCGCCCACTGGGGCTGCGGCATCGCGCGGACGCTAGCGTGCTGGCGATGACCTCGCCGACCGTCTCGCCGCCGCGTGTCTCGCGGCGCGTGCTGGCGGCGATCCTGCTGGGGACCGTCCTCAACCCGATCAACTCGTCGATGATCGCGATCGCGCTCGTGTCGATCCGCGACGACTTCGACGTGAGCGTCGTCTCGCTGTCGTGGCTGATCTCGAGCTTCTACCTCGTGGCAGCAGTCGGCCAGTCGGTGCTCGGGCGCCTCGTCGACCAGTTCGGCCCGCGCCGGCTGCAGTGCATCGGCTTCGTGCTGGTCGTGATCGCCGGCGCGCTGGGCCCGCTCGCGCCGAGCTTCGGCTGGCTGATCGCGGCGCGCCTGCTGCTGGCGGTCGGCACGTCGGCAGGGTTCCCGGCCGGGCTCGCGCTGCTGCGCAACGCCTCCGGCGGGCGCCCACCGACGCCCTCGACGCTCGCCGCGATCACGATCGGCGGCTCGTCCAGCGCGGCGCTCGGGCCGGCGCTCGGGGGCGTGCTCGTGGCGCTCGCCGGCTGGCAGGCGATCTTCCTCGTCAACGTGGTGGTCGGGCTCGTAGCGCTGCCGCTGGCGCTGCGCTGGCTGCCGCGCGACCCACAGCACGCCGGCGGCGTGAGCCTGGCGCTCGTGCGCCGGCTCGTCGACCTGCCCGGGATCGCCGCCTTCACGGCGATGCTGGCGAGCGTGCTCGCGCTGCTGCTGTCGCTCGCCGGCGAGCCGCTCTGGTGGCTGGCGCCGGTCGCGCTGCTCGGCGGCGCGGCGCTCGTCGTCAACGACCGCCGCCGCGAGGACCCCTTCCTCGACGTGCGGATGCTGGCGGCGAACCGCGCGCTCGTCGGCGTTTGCGCGCAGTACCTGCTCGTGAACGTCGTCGCGTTCGGCGTCTTCTTCACGTTGCCGCTGTGGCTCGAGGCGGTGCGCGGCTTCAGCCCGGGCGCAGCCGGCGTGCTCGTGGCTCCGCTGGCGGGCGTCGCGATCGTGGGAACCCCGGTCGCGGCGCGGATCGTCGCGCGCGTCGGCGTACGCCCGGCGCTGCTCGTGGGCGCGTGCGCGATGGTCGCCGGCACGCTGCTGCTGCTCACCCTGTCGACCGACGCGCCGATCTGGGCGATCGTGCCGGTGGCGGTGGTGCTCGGGATCCCGATCGGCTTCAACAACCTCGGCCTGCAATCCGCCCTCTACGCCGTGACCGACCCGGAGCGCACCGGCGCCGCCGCCGGCATCTTCCAGACCTCGCGCTTCATCGGCGCGGTGCTCGCGACCTCGCTGCTCGGGATCGTCTTCGCCGACGGCGTCGACGACGCCGGCCTGCACGAGATCGCCCTGATCCTGGCGGGCGTCAGCGCGGTCGTGCTGCTGGCGAGCCTGCGGACGGCGGGCCGCCGGACCCGCTGAGGACTCGGCGCGCTACTCGATCCCCAGCCGGTCCAGCAGGCGGTCGTCGCTGCGCCATGCCTTGCGCACGCGGACGGCCAGGTCGAGGTGGAC
>DATHEP010000033.1:0-5625 GCA_035318525.1 Conexibacter sp. | reverse complement strand
GAGCAGGCCGTACGGCGTCGCAGGACCGACGCCGGCGGCGATCACGTTGCCCGCCTGCACGGGCGATCTGCCGTTGACGCGTACGTCGCCCGCTGCGCCGGGCGGAGGCGCGGCGGTCACGTCGGCGGGAGACAGCACACGCGTGCGCCGGTGCACGAGCACCTGCCACGTCTCGGAGATGGCGAGGCGTCTGCCGCCGGCGTGCAGCCGCAGCCGCAGCACGAGCGTCTGCGGGGCTCTGGGGGCGCGGAAGCGCAGCGTGAAGCGGCCGCGTCTGCCGAGTCTGCCGCTGCCGCCTCTGACGAACGCGCTGCCGCGCTGGCGCTGGACGTCGATCCGCAGTCTGTCGCGCAACCTGCGCGGCAGGCGGCGGACGCGTCCGGCGACCTTCGCCGCACCGCCCATCGCGATCGTCTGCGGCTGCACGCGCACCACGATCCGCGGCTTGGCACGGTGCTGGCGCTGGTGTCCTCTCGCCTCTTGACGCGCGGGGCGTCTGGCGGCGGCGGCATCGTCCGGCGCGCCGAGCGCCGACCCTGCGAGCGCGGACACGAGCAGCAGGCAGCCGCGCGCAGCGATCTTCGTCACTCTCCCGACCCTCCCTGAGTACTCAGCCAAACGGCGAGGAGGAGCCTAGAGCCGAAGCGATGTCCCGTCAAATAGTGCGTCGTGCGTGCCGCCGCAGCACCAGCGTCGCCACGGCGCCCGCCAGCGCCAGCAGCGCCGAGACGAGCATCGCGGCGCGGAAGCCGGACACGTACGCCTCCGCGGCGCCGTCCTGCGCGGCGGTGCGCGCGTCGGCCGGCAGCCGCGCAAGCAGCTTCGCGGACGCGTCGCTCTCGGCGAGGATGCCGTCGAGCGCGGCGCGTCCCTCCTGCGAGAGTCCGGCGTCGACCCCGCGCAGCAGCTCGTCGCGCCGGTCCAGCTCGACGCTCGTCAGCACGAGCCCGAGCAGCGCGACGCCGAGCACCGCGCCGAGCTGGCGCGACTGCGTCGCCAGCGCGCTGGCGAGGCCGCGCTGCTCGCGCGGGATCGCGCCGACGGTGCCGCTCGTGGCGGCGACGGTCGCGATCGGCCGCGCGATCCCGAACGCCACGAACGCCGGCATCAGCAGCAGCACCTCCTCGACGTGCGCCAGCAGCGCGATCGCCAGCAGCGCCACCGCCGCCATCGCCATCGCGGCGGCCGTCGGCCAGCGGGGGCCGTGGCGGTCGGTCGCGCGCCCCGTCGGCGTCGCCAGGAACGGCGCGAGGAAGACGGTCGGCAGCGCGAGCAGTCCGGCGACCATCGGCGAGTAGCCGAGCACGTGCTGCAGGTAGAGCGTCAGGTAGACGCTCAGGCCGAGGATCGTGAACTGGATCGCGAGCAGCGCGAGCAGCAGTCCCGAGACCGCCGGGTCGCGCAGGAGCCGCAGCTCCACGAGCGGGTGCGCGCGCCACCGCTCGACGACGACGAACGCGGCCAGCAGCACGCACGCGCCCGCGAGCAGCGCGATCGTCACGGGCGACCCGAAGCCCCACTCCGCCATGCTCAACAGCGGCAGTGTGAGCGCGACCAGCCCGCTGACGAGCAGCAGCAGGCCGAGCAGGTCGAACGGCACGCGCTCGGGCGCGCGCCATTCCGGGAAGGAGCGCGCGGTGACGACGAGGATCGCCGCGATCGGCAGCAGGTTGATCAGGAAGATCCAGCGCCAGCCGACCAGCTCGGTCAGCGCGCCGCCGACGAGCGGACCGAGCGCGAGGAACACGGTCGCGCCGGTCGAGACGATCCCGACCGTCCAGCCGCGCCGCTCCTCCGGCAGCGCCGCCGTCGCGTTCGCCATCCCGAGCGGCATCAGCAGCGCGGCGCCGCAGCCCTGCACGACGCGCGCCGCGATCAGCGCGTCGATCCCCGGCGCGGCGGCCGCCGCGAGCGAGCCGAGCCCGAACAGCCACGCGCCGATCGCGAACAGCCGCCGGCGCCCGTACATGTCGGCGAGTCGGCCGGCGGCCGCCATCAGCGACGCGAGCGCGAGCAGGTAGGCGCCGACGACCCACTGCACCTCCGAGCTCGTCGCGCCGAAGTCGGCCTGGATCGCGCGCAGCGCGGTCACGACCGCCGTCTCGTCGAGGAATGCCAGGCCGACCGCGAGGCTCGCGGCGAGCAGGATCCAGCGCTGGCGGGCGGTCAGGTCGGACATCGAGGCGGGATTGTCGCGGCGCGTCAGGCGGAGCGGGACGCGTGCGCCAGCAGCTCGTCGGCCCGCGCCGACTCGCGGTCGAGCAGGCTCAGGAAGGCCGCCACGACACCGGGGTCGAACTGCGCGCCGGCGTGCCGCAGCAGCTCCGCGCGGGCGCGCTCGTGGCCGATCGCATCGCGGTAGGAGCGGTCGCTCGTCATCGCCTCGTAGGCGTCGGCGACGGCGACGATGCGGGCCTCCAGCGGCAGCTCGTCGCCCGACAGGCCGAGCGGATAGCCGGTCCCGTCGGGCCGCTCGTGATGCGCGCCGACCCACGCTTGCACGTCGGCGAGCGAGGCGTGCTCGAGGATCTGCGCGCCGAGCTCCGGGTGGCGGGAGATCACGTCGCGCTCGGCGCGCGTGAGCGGGCCGGCCTTGCGCAGGATCGCGTCCGGCACGCCCACCTTGCCGACGTCGTGCAGCAGCCCGGCGAGGCGCACACGGCCGACGCGGTGCTCCGGCAGGCCCAGCTCGCGCGCCATCAGCTCGGCGTAGCGGCCGACCGTCTCCGAGTGGCGCGCGCTGCCGCTGAAGCGCAGGTCGACCGCCTCCGCGAGGTCGAGCACGACGGCGAGGAAGCGCTCCGCCTCGATGTCGCGCTCGTCACGGCCCTCGCGCACGAGCCCGCGCAGCGCGTCGCTGTGCACGACGCTGCGGTTGCGGCCGCTCTCCTTCGCGCCGTACAACGCCTCGTCGGCGGCGCGCACGAGCGAGGCGGCGGTCTCCGCGTGCGCGGGGTGGCTCGCGATCCCGAAGCTGATCGTGATCGGCACCGTCGCGTCGGCGAACGCGTCGCGCAGCGAGCAGCGCAGCCGCTCGGCGACCGCGAACGCGGCGTGCGCGTCGCAGCCCGGCAGGATCACCGCGAACTCCTCGCCGCCGATGCGCGCCGCGACGTCGATCTTTCGCACGCCCTCGCGCAGCAGGTCGGCGACGCGCTGCAGCGCGGCGTCGCCGACGTGATGCCCGGCGCGGTCGTTGACGTCCTTGAAGTGGTCGACGTCGCCGGCGATCACGGTCACCGGCTGGCCGCCCCGGCGCGCGCGCTCCAGTTCGAGGTCGAGCAGCTCGCGGAAGCCGCGGCGGTTCGGCAGCTGCGTGAGCGGATCGCTGCGCGCCGCGTCGGACAGGCGCACGATCAGCGACTCGACGTGGTCGCGCATGACGCGGATCACGATCGCCGCGATCAGCATCGTCGCCATCCCGACGAGCCACCACGCGAGGCCGCCGCTCGGCGGCGATCTGAGCAGCAGCAGCGCGCCGTACAGCGCGCCGACGTACGCGACCTGCGCGAGCGCGACCGGCCGCGTGAAGAAGTACGCCGAGTAGAGGAAGACCCACAGGTAGAAGAAGGCGAGCGGGCTCGGCGCGGCGCCCCAGCAGTACGCGAGCACCGTGACGAGCGTGCTGCCCCACGCGAGCGTGGCCGACAGCGCCCACGACGGCAATCTGTGGGCTTGCCAGAACAGCAGCCCGCCGATCGCGTACGCGTTCAGCGCGACCGCCAGCAGCCCCGCCTCGACCGCCTGCTCGGCGTGCGGCAGCGCCAGCGTGAGCAGAACGAGCGTTGCTCCTGCCGTGTAGAGGCTGGCAAGCACCCGCACCCGCATGCGGGCCTCGAAGCTGCCGACCTGCGGGGCCTCGAGCATGCCGGGAAGGGCCGACATGCTCGAAGTGTCGGCGCTCGTGGCGAATCGCATGAGCGTTTCCGTGCCAAACCCGCTCGAGCGGGAGAATCTGCACGAGGACCTGCAGCCTTGCGGCGCCGGGTTCGGAGTGGCGCCATCGCGCTCCCGTCCTATACGGTGCTGTTTCCGGGAGGGAATGGCGGGATGCTCTCGACAAAGCACGTCGTGCTGGGGCTCGTCATCGAGCGACCGGGCTACGGCTACGAGTTGCAGCAGCGGCTCGACCGCCGCTTCGCCTTCCTGGGGCTCTCCGACCGCGCCGTGTACCGCATGCTCGACCGGCTGCAGCGCGACGGGCTGATCGAGCCGGCGTACGAGAAGCAGGCCGGCAGGACGTCGCGCGGGGCACCGCGCCTCGTCTACACGGCGACGCCGGCCGGCCACGACGAGTTCGGGCGCTGGATCGCCGAGCCGTGCGAGATCGCGGTCGTGCGCGAGGAGGTCCACGTCAAGGTCGTGCTCTCGCAGGCGCCGAACTTCCCGCGGGTGATCGAGCTGACGGAGAAGCTGGAGCAGGCGTGCCTCGCGGCGATGCGCGAGCTGCAGCAGGCGAGCGCGCCCTCGCTGGAGGAGCTCGCCGACCCCGCGTTCCCGTGGGAGACGGCCGCGGTCGTGCTCGTCGACGATGCCGAGGCGGCACGCCTGCAGAGCTACATCGACTGGCTCCAGCGCGTCCGCACGATCGTGCGCCGCCGGATGGAGCCGCCCGCGCGCCGGCCGCGCATGGACGCGACGTCGCCGTGACGCCCCCGCTGCTGTCGCTGGAGGCGGTCAGCAAGACGTACCGGCGAGGCCCGTACGAGCTGCATGTGCTGCGGGAGGTGTCGTTGGAGCTGTTCGCCGGCGAGTTCATCGCGGTCTACGGCCAGCGGAGCGCGGGCAAGACGACGTTGTTGAAGGTTGCGGGTGGGTTCGAGGCGCCGGATGCGGGCTGCGTCCGCTTCCAGGGACGCGATCTCGCAAGCGCCACGCGACGGCGTCTGGCCGGCATCTACCGGGCACAGATTGGCTGGGTCCGCCGCTTCGGACCGGAGAGCCGCGAACTGCGCGCGCTCGACTTCGTCAAGCTTCCGCTGCTGGGCGCCCACCGTCTGGAGGAGGCGGAGCGGCGGTCCCTGGCGGCGTTGGCCCGCGTCGGCGCGGAGGACTGCGCGCTGGAGACGTGGGCGAACCTCGCCGATGCCGAGCGGGCGCTTGTCGCGATCGCTCACGCGCTCGTGCGCGAGCCCGCGCTGCTGCTCGCGGACGACCCGACGGCGGGCCTCGACGTGCTCGAGCGCGAGCGGATTCTGGCGCTGCTGCGCCGCACCGCCGACAAGGCCGGCGTGGGAGTGCTGATGGTCGTCCCCGAGCTGCCTGCGATGCTGCGGGCACACGATGTGCGCTCGTTGAGCGACGGCAGGCTGCTCGCGCCCGAGCCGCCACCGGGCAGTCGGGCGACCGTCATCGACTTTCCCGGCGGAGAGCGGTCGGCCTGAGTGTTGGAGCTGCGCGACCTCGTCAAGCACTACCCGGCGGGCGGAGGAGAGATCGTCCGTGCGGTCGACGGCGTGTCGATGACGATCGCGTCGGGCGATCTCGTCGCTCTCTACGGCCCGAGCGGCTCCGGCAAGACGACCCTGCTCCTGATGGCCGCCTCGCTGCTCGCCCCCGACAGCGGCACGCTGCTGCTCGGTGGGCGTGACATCACGCAGGCGACGCCGCGCGAGGCCGCTCGGT
>DATHEP010000032.1:0-4494 GCA_035318525.1 Conexibacter sp. | reverse complement strand
GTTCCAGAAGGAGTACCCGAAGTTCATGAACTTCGCGGGAGACAGGTTCGGGGCGTGACGTCGCCCACAGGTCGCCGCTCGCGGTGACCGGAGGGCGAACCGTCCTCACCCGCTCCTCCCTACACTGTCCTTCGCCATGCCAGGCATCGTCATCGTGGGCGCCCAATGGGGCGACGAGGGGAAGGGCAAGATCACGGACCTGCTCGCCGAGCGGTCCGACGCGGTCGTGCGCTTTCAGGGCGGCAACAACGCCGGCCACACGATCGTGCGCCACGGCGAGACGTGGAAGCTGCACCTGATGCCGTCCGGGATCCTCTACCCCGGCAAGCTCTGCATCATCGGCAACGGGGTCGTGATCGACCCGAAGGTGCTGACTGACGAGCTCGACGAGCTGCGGGGACGGGGCGTCGACACGAGCGGGCTGCGGATCTCCGCCAACGCCCACATGATCATGCCGTACCACCTGATGCTCGACGACGCGGGCGAGGCGAGGCTGGGGAAGCTGAAGATCGGCACGACGCGGCGCGGGATCGGCCCCTGCTACGCCGACAAGGCTTCGCGCATCGGCATCCGCGTGCAGGACCTGCTCGACGAGAAGATCCTCAAGCAGAAGATCGTCGCGGCGCTGGAGCCGAAGCGGCTCGCGCTGCGGCCATTCGCGCGCGACCCGCGGCTGGACCTGCAGGCGATCACGGAGGAGTACCTGGCCTACGGCCACCGCCTGTCCGAGCACATCCAGGACACCACGCGGCTCGTGTGGGACAAGCTCGACGCCGAGGCGACGGTGATCTTCGAGGGCGCGCAGGGCGCGCTGCTCGACATCGACCACGGCACCTATCCGTTCGTCACCTCCTCGAACCCGACCGCGGCCGCCGCCTGCATCGGCAGCGGCGTCGGCCCGAAGGACATCGACGAGGTGTGGGGCATCACGAAGGCGTACGGGACGCGCGTCGGCGCCGGCCCGTTCCCGACCGAGCTCGACGGCGAGCTGGCCGAGGACCTGCGCCAGAGAGGCGGCGAGTTCGGCACGACGACCGGGCGCTCGCGGCGCGTCGGCTGGCTCGATCTGGTGGCGCTGCGCTACGCGGCGCGCATCAACTCGCTCACGGCGCTCGTCGTGACGAAGCTCGACGTGCTCACCGGCCTCGACACGATCAAGGTCTGCACCCGCTACCGCGGCGAGGACGGTGCCGAGTTCGACCACTTCCCCTACCACCAGAGCGTCCTGCACCACACGAGCGGCGAGTACATCGAGCTGCCGGGCTGGAGCGAGGACATCGGCGAGGCGCGCAGCGAGGACGAGCTGCCGGAGAACGCGCGCAGCTACCTCGCGTTCGTGGAGGACTTCATCGGGGTGCCGGTGACGATGGTCGGCGTCGGACCGGGTCGCGAGCAGACGATCTGGACCGCAGCCGGTCGCGAGACGGCGCCCGGTCGCGCCGTCGCCGCGGCGTAGACGGCGGCCGCGCAGCGGGTCGCCGCCGCGCGCGCACGCTGGCCGCGTCGCTAAGCTGCCGCCCGTGCTGCGCAGCCACGATCAGCTCCTCGTGGGCCAGCTCACAGGCGCTCCGCAGCGTCTCCGAGGGCGACGCAACGCGCGACGCGCTCGTGTGGAGGCGGTGCTGGGGAGCGCTGAGCGGAGCGAGAGCGCGCGGCTGACGGAGACCGGCGGCGCGCCCGCGGCCGGCGGCGCTTCGTGAGAGTCGTCGTCGTCGCGCTCGGGAAGATCGGCTTGCCGTTGGCGGCGCACGTCGCGCGGGCCGGGCACGAGGTCGTCGGCTGCGACGTCGACCCGCGCGTGTGCGAGCTGGTGAACGCCGCGCGCGCGCCGTTCCCCGGCGAGGCCGGCCTGGAGGAGGCGCTCGCAGAGGTCGTCGGCGACGGGCGGCTGCGAGCGCAGACGGACACGGCGGCCGCGGTGGCGGAGGGCCCGGAGCTCGTGATCGCGGTTCCGCCGCTCGTGGTCGACGACGCGGCGCAGCCCGACTGGGCGATCCTTGACCGCGTCGTGGCCGACGTGGGGCGCGGACTGCGCGAGGGCGCGGGCGTGCTCGCCGGCGACGGACCCGGACCGGTCGTGTGCGTCGAGACGACGCTGCCGGTCGGCACGACGCGCACCCGGATCGCGCCGGCGCTCGAGGCCGCCGGTGGGCGCGAGGCCGAGCGCGACTTCTTCGTGGCGTTCAGCCCCGAGCGCGTCTACAGCGGGCGCATCTTCGAGGATCTCGGCAGATACCCGAAGCTCGTCGGCGGCTGCAGCGCAGCCGGCGAGGCGCGGGCGGTGGAGCTGTACGAGGCGTTCATCCGGCCGGCTGCCGAGGTGTGGGCGATGGGCTCGGCCGAGGCGGCGGAGCTGGCGAAGCTCGCCGAGACGACGTACCGCGACCTCAACATCGGCTTCGCGAACGAGCTCGCGCTCCACGCAGACGCGATCGGGGTCGACGTCGCGCGCGTGATCGACGCTGCCAACAGCCAGCCGTTCAGCCACATCCACCGCCCGGGGGTGGCGGTCGGCGGGCACTGCATCCCCGTCTACCCGCACTTCTACCTGCATGGCGATCCGGGGGCGCGCCTGCCGGCGGTCGCGCGCGAGGTGAACGGGGCGATGCCGGCGTACGCGGTCGGGTTGCTGGAGGGGGCACTGCGGGCCAGCGGGACCGGCGGGGGCAGCCTGGCCGGCGCGCGGGTGCTCGTGCTCGGCGTCGCGTACCGCGGCGGCGTCAAGGAGACCGCGTTCTCCGGCGCCTTCGCGCTGCGCGACGCGCTGCAGGCCGCGGGAGCGGCGGTCGTCGCCACCGACCCGCTCTACGACGACAGCGAGCTGCGCCAACTCGGCTTCGAGCCCTGGGACGGCAGCGCGGTCGACGGCGCGATCCTGCAGGCGGACCATGCGGAGTACCGGCGACTCGGCCCGGCCGACCTGCCGGGCGCGCGCGCCGTGGTCGACGGCCGCGACGTGCTCGACCCCGAGCCGTTCGCAGCCGCCGGCGTCACGCTGCGGCGCATCGGGCGACCCTAGCGACGGCCGATCGGGCGGGTGGCGCGGGCGAGGACGATTCCGCGAGCCTGCTCGCGGAACGCCTCGCACCGCGACAGGACCCGCCCGCAGCAGCGCCCGGGCCCAGCTCAGCCCGCCAGCGCCCGCGGCTCAGCCGCCAGCGCCGCAACAGCCGCCGCCACGCGCTCGCCCGCGCGGCCGTCGCCGTAGAGCTGCGGGCGCTCGGCCGGAGGCGAGACGTCGAGCGCGGCCAGCGCAGCCGCGGCGTCGAGGTCGACGAGGGCGTTCCAGCCGGCGTCGACCGTCTCGACCCACTCGGTGCTCGGCCGCAGCGTTACGCACGGCACGCCGGCGAGGTACGCCTCCTTCTGCACACCGCCCGAGTCCGTGACGACGGCGCGCGCGTTGCACAGCAGCGCAGTGAAGTCGAGGTAGCCGAGCGGCGGCGCGAGGCGCAGGTGGGACGCAGCCTCGACCGCTGCCAGCAGGTCCGCCGCCTCCAGCCGTGCGCGCGTGCGGGGGTGGAGCGGCAGCACGGTCGGCAGCGCCAGCGCGAGCAGCAGCTCGACGAGCAGCTCCAGACGCGCCGGGTCGTCGACGTTGCCGGCGCGGTGCGCGGTCGCCAGCAGGTACCCGCGGGGCTCGACCGCGTACGGCGCCAGCGTCTCTGTGCGCGCCCGCGCGGCGGGCTGCAGCAGCTGCGCGACGTCGACCATCACGTCCCCCACCTGCTCGACCGCGCCGGCGACCGACTCGCGCCGCAGGTTGTCGACCGCCGTCTGCGAAGGGCACAGCAGCAGCGCGCTGAGGTGGTCGGTGAGGACGCGGTTGACCTCCTCCGGCATCGCGCGGTCGAACGAGCGCATGCCCGCCTCCACGTGCGCCACCGGGATGCCCGCCTGCACGGCCGCGAGCGCCCCGGCGAGCGTCGAGTTCGTGTCGCCGTAGACGAGCACCGCGTCGGGTCGCACGTCAGCGATCAGCGGCTCCAGCGCGGCGAGCATCCGCGCGGTCTGCGACGTGTTCGTGCCCCCGCCGATGCCGAGCAGGTGCTCGGGCGGAGGCAGCTCGAGCTCGTCGAAGAAGACCTGCGACAGCTCGGCGTCGTAGTGCTGGCCGGTGTGGACCGTGACCTCCTCGCCACTCGCCCGCAGGCGCGAGGAGACGGCCGAGGCCTTGATGAACTGGGGGCGGTTCCCGATGACGGTGAGGACGCGCATCAGGCGTCCGCGCGCAGGTCGCGCAGGATCCGCTCGTGCACGCGTGCGGCGAGATCGCGGGTGAGCGGGCCGCCCGGCTCCGCCGAGCCGCCGATCGCACGTCCGTCGACCGAGGAGACCGGCTGGACCTCGCGCGTCGTGGACGCGATGAAGGCCTCGTCGGCGGCCAGCAGCTCCTCCAGCGTGCAGGAGCGCTCCTGCACCTCACCCAGCTCCAGCACGAGCGATCGGGTGATCGAGGCCAGCACATGGTCGCTCAGCGGCGGGGTCCGCAGC
>DATHEP010000031.1:0-5143 GCA_035318525.1 Conexibacter sp. | reverse complement strand
GGTCGCCAGCCCGGCCAGCAGGCACGCGAGGGCGAGGCGGGGGCGCATTCGCGGCACGATAGCCACCGAGGTCCCGGCCCGAGCCTACGCCGCCGGGTCAGCGCAGCGTGACGACGCCGCGCACGGTCGTGCGGTCGTCGTCGTGCTGCGTGCCGATCGCGAGCGAGTCGTACGCGCGCAGGTAGGGCAGCACGGGAGCGAGGTCGGCGACCTGCAGTTGGTCGAGCGATCTGAGCAGGTCGACGAGCGGCGGGGCCAGCAGCACGAACGACGGCGTGAAGCCCTCGCCCAAGCTGTCGATCGCTGCTCTGCCCGTGGGGCTGTCCTCGAAGCGCTGCTGCGGGTCGAGCAGGTCCTGGGCCGAGGACGCCGGGTAGCCGGCGGCGATGGCCGCGCCCCGGGCCAGCACGACGATCGCCTGCGGGGCCTGGGGGATCGCGAGCTGGAAGCCGCGCGCGCCGCCCACCGTCAGCGGGCGCATCGACCCGACGCCGCTCGTGCCGACGATCGACTCGATCAGGTTCACGAGTCTGCGTGCCCCCGCCTCGCTGGTCGTGCGGAGCAGTGCTCCGGCGCCGACCGCGAGCGGGGACGACCCGCGCACGAACACGCCCAGCCCGCCGATCACGCCGAGCAGGTCTCTGTCGAGCTCGAGCCCGGTGCCCTGGCGCAGTTGCGCGGCCGCCTCGCCGAGCACGCCGGCGCTGTCGAGCGCCTGCCGGATCGCCGGGCCGAGCGGTGGCGTCGCGAGCGCGAGCCACGCGTCGCCGGGCAGGTCGCCGACTGTCACCGCGCTGTCGTCGGCGTCGAGCGCGTCGCCGACGAGCTGTGAGTCCGCGATCGCCTCGAACGCGATCTCGTCGGCGCTCGCGGTCAGGCTCGCGACGACCGGGTCGGCCTCGGCGAAGCGCGAGGAGCGCAGCGCTCTCCTGAGCTGCGGCTCGACCTCGTCGAGGGCGCCGAGCTGTCTGGAGAGCGGCTCCGGGTCGACGAACAGGAAGGCCAGCGCGTCGTCGTCGATCTCGCCGGAGGCCGTCTCGTAACGCGACGCGTCGGCGAGGCTGTCGCCTCTCGATGCGTCCACGGCGGCTCTGAAGGACTCCACGCTGGAGGCGATCACAAGGAAGTCGCTGACGACGGCGTTCGGATCGCCGCTCTCGGCGTCGACGTCGTACGAGACGCCGCGGTAGGTCCCGCCCGCTCTGATGTCGCCGGCGTCGCGCTGGCGGTCGATCTCCTCGTCGAGCGCGTCGCGGTCGGCCACCGCGACGGCGATCGCCCCCTCGGGCTCCTCGTCGAACCCCGCCGGCGAGAGCTGCAGGAACCCGCCGGCGCGCTCGCCGAGCCACGGCTCGACGTTGTCGGCGTAGGTCATGTCCTCGCCGCCTTCGGACAGGCCCTCGTCGATCAGTCTCACCAGCTCCGCGCCCGGATCCTCGACGCGCAGCACCTTTCTCAGCGCGGCGCGCGCGCCGGCCTCGATGTCGCCGGTCGGACGTACGACCACCTCGCCGTAGAGGAACGCGTCCGCCGGGGCGACGGTGGCGGGGTCGGGTCCGGCGCCGCTCGTCGGGGCGTCGTCCCCGCCGCAGCCGGCCACGACGAGCGTCGCAAGCAGCGCGAAGAGCGCGAGGAGCTGGGTGCCGTGGGGGAGTCGGCGGCGAAGCATAGGCGGGAATCCTACGCATCCTGCGGACGGCCAGGCGCAGTTATGGAGCACAGCGCGACACTTCTGCCGCCGTTTCGTCTAGGATGCCGCGCCAACGCCGAATCCATGGCCCAAGCCGTGGACCGGGGGACCCAGAAGTATGGGGCTAATCCCACGGTGTACCCGTGAGAGGCGCCGGCTCTTTCCGCGCCAGCCCGTCAGCTAACCCCGGAGGCCGACGAAAGAGGAAGCTGTTGCGCGCAAGGACCCTGTCCGCGCTGGGTCTTATGACGTTCGGCCTTGCCTGTGCCCCCGCGGTCGCTGCGGCGGCGACCGGCGGCGCTGGCATGCCCAGCCCGAAGACCGCCCCGGCGAGAAAGTCCGTCGACCAGGCTCCGGCGCCGACGAGCGGCCCGCAGGACGAGGCCGGCGGCGCCGCCTTCGGCTCGATCCCGGCGATGCTCCGCCCGACGGTTCCCGGCGAGGTGGGGATGATCAGAAGAGGGATCGCCTACGCGCCCGCCGCCGCGCCGATCGAGGTGCAGAAGGCGATCTGGGCCGCGAACAACCTGCGCAACAAGCCCTACGTCTACGGCGGCGGGCACAAGAGCTTCAAGTCGCGCGGCTACGACTGCTCCGGCACCGTGTCGTTCGCGCTCAACGCCGCCGGGCTGCTCGACAGCCCGCTCGACTCCAGCTCCTTCATGAAGTGGGGCGAGCGCGGCAGAGGGCAGTGGATCACGGTCTACACCAACCCCGGTCACGCGTTCGTGATGATCGCCGGCCTGCGGCTCGACACGAGCGGGGACGGCGAGTCCGGGCCGCGCTGGCGCGAGAAGCCCCGTTCGACGAGCGGCTTCCGCGCGCGCCACCCCGAGTTCCTCTGAGCTGCTCGCGCGCCGTCGCGGCGTCGGCTGTCGGGCGGCGCTCGGTAGGCTTGACCGACCTGCCCCTCGAAGCTGTCCCAAGGAGGATGCGATGGCCGGGTTGACCGGGCGTTTCTCCACCGTCGTCAAGGCGAAGATCTCGAAGATGCTCGATCGCGCGGAGGACCCCTCCGAGACGCTCGAGTACAGCTACCAGAAGCAGATCGAGCTGCTGCAGAACGTCAAGAAGGGCCTGGCGGACGTCGTCACCGCGAAGAAGCGTCTCCAACTTCAGTCGAGAAGACTCGAGGGCCAGGTCGTCAAGCTCGACACGCAGGCGCGCCAGGCGCTCGCGGCCGGCAACGAGGAGCTCGCGCGCACGGCGCTCGGACGCAAGAGCACGATCCAGGCCGAGCTGCAGGGCCTCGACGGGCAGATCGCCGAGCTCGAGGGCCAGCAGCAGTCGATGACCGAGAACCAGGCCAAGCTGCAGTCGAAGATCGAGTCCTTCCGCTCGAAGAAGGAGGTCATCAAGGCGCAGTACTCCGCCGCCGAGGCGCAGGTGCGGATCTCCGAGGCGGCGACAGGCGTCGGCGAGGAGATGGCCGACGTCGGCCTTGCGATGCAGCGTGCGCTCGACAAGACCGAGAACATGCGCGCCCGCGCACAGGCGGTCGACGAGCTCGAGCAGGCCGGTGCCTTCGAGGACCTCACGCAGATCGGCACGGGCGAGGACGACATCGACCGCCAGCTCAAGGAGCTCAGCAGCGGCACGCAGGTCGACGGCGAGCTGGAGAAGATGAAGGCCGAGCTGGCCGCCGGCAGCGGCAACGCCGGCGAGCTCGGCAGCGGCGAGGGCGAGGGCGGCACCACGGGGCAGCAGGCATGATCGTCCGTATCGCGACAGAGGGCCAGTACCGCCTCGCCGACGAAGCCGTCGCGCGCGTCAACGCGCTCGACAACGAGGCCGTCGTCGCCGTCGAGAACGGCGACGAGGCACGCTTCACTGAGCTGTTCGGCCAGATCGTCGCGCTGATCCGCGCCGAGGGCTCGCCCCTGCCGGAGGACGAGCTGCACGGCTCCGACGTGATCGTCCCGCCGCCGGACACCTCCTTCGAGGAGGCGAAGCACGAGTTCTCCGGCGACGGACTGATCCCGGACTGACTGGCGGCGCCGGCATCCCGCCAGGCTGTGTCCTCGCCGGTTCGCGTGCGAAGCACGCCACACCGGCTGCGTCCTTGCCTGACGGGCGCCGGCATCCGCCAGGTCAGCCCGGGATTCTCCGGACTAGATGGGGATGCCCCAGAGCGGGAACCAGCGGTCGAGCTCGGGCTCGACCGGCAGCTCGGCGCCGATCTGCGCTTTGAGCCGCAGCTCGGCCTCGTTGTCGCGCTGCTGTTCGCCGGCGGCGGGCACGAACGGGTAGAAGCTGCCCCGCTTGTAGTTGTAGATCCAGTAGAGCGGCCGGCCGTTCGCGTCCTCGAACGCGAACACGGCGCACAGGATGCGCTCGCCGTAGCCGCCGACCTCGAGTGCGCCGCTGACGGCGTTGACGCCGACGACGAGGTCGTCGAAGTCGGGGTCGCGCAGCACCATCCAGCGGTACTGGTAGTCGTCGTCGCGTGTCTCGACGGTCGTGCCGCTGTCGCTCGACGTGCCCTCGACGACCTCGACCATGTCCTTCGCGATCTGCTCGAAGTCGGCTGTCGCGAGCGGCTGGAAGACGATCCCGGCGACCCCGCGCGTCGTGATCGACAGCTCCGTCTGGAAGGTCACGTACGCGGTCGAGAGCGCGAACAGGCGATCCGGCGCCGGTCTAGCGAGTCTGCGCTTGCCGGCGAGGATGTCGAACAAGCCCACGGTCGTCGTCCGGGCCGGCTACGCGGCGCCCTGCAGCTGCGCCTCGAGGCGGCTCAGCGCGGCGATCCGCTTCTCGATCGGCGGGTGCGTCGCGAAGAGGTTCATCAGCGACTGCTTCGCGTGCGGCGGGAAGATGTAGAAGGCGGCCAGCTCCTCCGCCGCGCGCAGGTCGCGCGAGGGGATCTGCTCCATCCGCCCGCTGATCTTCATCAGCGCCGAGGAGAGCGCGCTCGGGCGGCCGGTGATGACGGCGGCGCCGCGGTCGGCGGCGAACTCGCGGTAGCGCGAGAGCGCCTGCAGCAGCAGGAACGAGATCACGTAGACGATGACCGAGACGAGGATCACGGCGAGCATCGAGGGACCGTCGTCCTCGTCGCCCATCCCGCCGCCACCGAAGAAGAAGCCGAACTGCACGATGTAGGCGGCGACCGTCGCGAAGAAGCTCGCGATCGTCATCACCATCACGTCGCGGTTCTGCACGTGCGTCAGCTCGTGCGCCATCACGCCCTCGAGCTCGGCGGGGGAGAGCAGCTCCATGATCCCGGTCGTGGCGCAGACGGTCGCCTTCTTCGGCGAGCGGCCGATCGCGAACGCGTTCGGCATCGGCGTGTTCGCGACCGCGATGCGCGGCTTCGGCAGATCGGCCTGCACGCACAGACGCTCGATCATCGCGTGCAGCTGCGGCGCCTCCTGCGGGCTCACCTCTCTCGCGCCCATCGCGTGCAGCGCCAGCTTGTCGGACGCGAACACCTGCACCAGGAACATGCCG
>DATHEP010000030.1:0-5300 GCA_035318525.1 Conexibacter sp. | reverse complement strand
TCTGGTTGACCTTCAGTCCGCTGATCGCGGAGAACATGCCTCGCATCATCGGGGCATCACGTCCTTTGCTTTGAGCGGCTCCCTCGGAAAGGAGGTCCGGCCGCGGTTCTCGTGGGTGTCGTGCGCCCGCGTCATGCGATGACGGCGCTGTCGATGTTCGTGAACACCTGCTCGCGCATGTGCTCGGGGTCCACCGCCGTGAGGACGGTGCGCTTCGGGACGGCGACCACGAACGCGGTGCCGTCGACGAACACGACCGACGCGCGCGAGCCCTTGCCCGCGGCGCGGTCGACGCCGTCGCCGAGCCGCGCGAGCGACTGCTCGCCGAGCTCGATCCCGCGGCGCTGGAGACGTTCGAGCGCGTGGCGGGAGAAGATCACGTTTGGGGTGCGCGCCAGCAGCTCGGCGAACGCCGGGCCGCTGAGCGCGTGCAGTCGCGCGGCGCCGCTCGCGGCGGGCGCAGCCGCGCCGGCGATGCCGGGCGGCAGCAGCGCGACGTTGTGCAGCGGCTGGCTCATCTCACCTCGGTGACGACGACGGGCGCGATCCCTCTCACGCCGCCGATCGTCAAGGTCGGGCCGCTGCTGGTGAAGGCGACCTGCTCGACGACGCCGCTCGCGCTCGTGCCGTCGTCCTTCGTGTAGGTAACGGTCTTGCCGATCAGCGAGATCGCCTGCGCGTCGTAGTCGTTGGCGGCGGACGCCTGCTGCGACTGCGCGAGGTTGGCGATCTGCTCGAGGATCGAGAACTGCGTCATCTGGCCCATCTGCTCCGACGGGTCGCCGGGGTTCATCGGGTCCTGATGCTGGAGCTGGCCGATCAGCAGCTTGAGGAAGTCGTCCTTGCCGAGCAGGCCGTGGTCGGCTCTGCGCGGGTCGCCGGTCGGGATCGTGTTCGGCGACGTGAGCGCGCCGATGGGGTTGGTGGGCATGGCGTGGTGGTCCTTTCGCCGATCGGGGTCAGGCGAGCACGTCGACGAGCGCGCCGTTGGGCAGCGCGAGCGTGGTGGTCGTGGAGTCGGCGAGGTCGAGGTCGGCGGCTTCGACGCCCCCGAGCGCGGCGTCGCGACGGGCGCTCGCGCCCGGACGACCGTCGGCCGAGCCGTCGCCGGCGCCGCCGCTCGCGAGGTCGCGACGACCACCTGCCGCGCCGTGCTCGGCGCCGTCCGTGCCGACGTCGAGCTGCAGCAGCGTGAGGCCCTGGGCCTCGAGCGTGCGGCGCAGCTCGGCGCCGGCGTGGTGCAGCAGTTGGGCGGCGGCCACGTGTTCGGCGACGACGCGCGCGACGAGGCCGTCGGCGGTCTGCTTGAGATGGATCTCGATCCCCCCGAGCTCGCGCGGGCTCAGGGAGATGCGCGCGTGCGCGACGCCGCGCTCGGCGCTCGCTCTGAGCGCGAGGCGCACGGTCTCGACTGCGTCCGCGAGGCGGACGCCGCGGGCGGGGGGCGTGGCGGGCGCGGGTGCCTCAGCGGCGATGGGCGCCTGAGCCGGGGCGGGCGCCGGCGAGGCCAATGCGCCATTCGGCGCGCTCGGCTGGGCGGTAGCGGTCTGCGAGGTAGCGGTCGGATCGGTCGTCGACGCGCTCCCGGCAGCAGCGGAGGCGGGCGTGTTCGCGGCGGTCGCCGGCTGCCCGGCGCCGTGCTCGCCCGCGAGTTGCTCGCCGGCGGCTGAAGGGGTCGTGACGGGACGTGCCGACGGGTGCGGCTCAGACGCAGCGGGCGCGGACCGGCCATCCGGGATGCCCGACGCCTGGTCGGTCGCGGGCGCCGTGGCGGCGGGTCTCGCGGTCGGCGCCGGCACCAGCGCGCTTGTGGTCGGCGCAGTGGCGGCCGTCGCGGCCGTCGCGGTTTCGGTCGCGGGCGTCGCGGCGCCCGCCGACACGGCATCGACGCCGGCGGCGTCGGCCGGCAGCGGACCGGTCGCGGCGATCTCGTTCGGCGACGGCGACAGGGGGACCGTCGACGTCGGCAGCAGCGGATCGGCGCTCGGGGTGGTCTGCGGAGCGGCCTCCTCGGTCGGTCCGGTCGTCCCCGGCTCGACGCCGTCGCGCGGCTCTTGTCTGGTCTGGCCTTCCGCAACGGCGGTCCGGGCCTGGTGGTCTTCGAGCACCGACGCGAAGGGCGCGTCGGGCGGGTCGCCGGGCGGTCGCGCGCCCGACTTGGCGGGGCGCGGCGGCGGTTCGAGCAGCGTGCTGGGGATCTGTGTCATCAGGTGATGGAGTAGGGAGGGCTGGTGGGCGGGAGTGCGGCAGGCGGCGGGAGCACCGACGCGGGCGCAGCGCCCGGCGGCAGCGCGCCGACGGTCGTGGCGCCATGCGTCGCGCGGTAGGCGTCCGCGTAGCCGGTGACCTTCTGGACGTAGGCCTGCGTCTCCGCGTACGGCGGCACGCCGCCGTATCTGCGGACGGCGCCCGGGCCGGCGTTGTATGCAGCCAGCGCCAGCGTCGGGTCGCCGCCGAAGGCGTCGAGCTGCTGGCGCAGGTAGCGCGCGCCGCCGTCGATCGACTGGGCAGGATCGAGCGGGTTCGTCACGCCGAGCGAGGCGGCGGTGCCGGGCATCAGCTGGCAGAGGCCGAGCGCGCCCGCGCTGCTCGTGGCGGACGGGTCGAAGCCGGACTCCTGCTGGATCAGCCCGTGCAGCAGCGCCGGGTCGATCCCGTGGCGTTGCGCCGCGGCAGTCACGAGTCCGTCATAGGGCGCGGACGCCGACCCGCTGGGAGCGGCGGTCACGTTCGAGCCGGCGATCCCGTAGGGGCTGGTCGCGGTGAGCGCGGCCGGCGGGCTGGCGGCGCTCGCGAGCGCGGCGGGGAAGCTGGCGCCGCCATTCGACGCTGTCGCGCCGGTCTGCGCCTGCGCGATCAACTGCCGCAGCTCGGCGACGCGCGCGACGGCACCCTGCGGGTTGAGCGCCGGCGGCGCGGCGATCTCGGTCGCCGCGGTCGTGGCGGCGACGCCGGCCGCGACCGGATCGATCGCGGTGAAGCTCATGACGCGCTCCGGCGGTGCTGGACCAGCGCGATCTCGTCGAGCACGGCGCCCTCGGCACGGGCGACGGCGCGCTCGTGGTCGGCGCGGCGGCGCTCCTTCAGCCGTTCGAGCGCCTGACGCTGGCGGGCGGCCTCGCGCAGCGCATCGCGGCGCGCACCGACCTCGGCGTCATGGCGGTGGAGATCGAGCTGCCCTGCCTCGCGCACCTGCTCGATCCGCTCCAGGTAGGCCTGGTGAGCGGCGAGCTCGTGGGGGCTTGCGGCGGCGGCAGCCGCGGCAGCACGCTGCGCAGCGAACGCCCCGGACACCTGCTCGCCCATCATGCGCAGCCGCTCGGCACAGGTCGCCTGGCGCGAGAGCGCACCGGCCAGCTCCTGCTTGGCGAGATCCTCGCCGCGCTCGCGCAGCGAGCGCAGGCGTTCGAGCGGAAAGCGGAACGACGTCACGGCCCGGTAGTCGGCCCGGCCCGCGCGAACTGGAGGGGCTAGACGGGTGTTCGAATTGGATGAGGTACGGGAGCGCTACACGTAGTAGCCCGCGCGCTCGAGTCTCGCTCTGATGCGACGGAGCAGGGGACGGATCGGCTCCATACGCCGGTCGGACTCCTCGAGCACACGATCCACCCGCCTCGCAGCCGCGTCCATCCGCTCGAACGCTTCGGCCAGCCGTCGTCTGTCCTCGTCAGTCGTCGACATCGCTTCCTCCTTCGTCCTCAGTGGAGGAGGAACCGGCGTCGGGCCTCGTCGAGCCGATGCCGATCCGTCTCTCCGGTTCTCGAAATCGTGTGTACTGGGCGCGAAACGCAGCGAACTCTCGCCGCAGCTCGTCACGCTCGCGTTCGATGAGCCGAGCCGTCCGCTCGACCTCGAACGGCCCCGCCTTGACTCGCGGTTCCAGATCCGCGCGACGATCGAGAGCACCGTGAAGGCCGCAGCGCAGAGGATCACGACGCGCAGCAGGAAGACCATCGCCTGGTCGTAGAAGACCGTGGCGATCAGATCGGCGCGGCGACCGACAGCCGGCGAGGGCGGCTCGGACGGATAGAGCTGGAGCCCGGCGTAGGCTCCGCCGAGCACGAGGAGGATGCCGGCGAGGCGAGGGAGCGTGCGGGCGGCGGTGGACATGCCCACATCGTGAAGCGCCGCCGCTGCCGCTTCTACAGCCGTTGTCTGTGATCTCGTTCCACTATGCGGAGGACGCAGCAGCGGCTGCGCAGACCGCCTCCGCGACGACTGCCAGATCCTCGTCGCCGATCACGTACGGCGGCATGACGTAGACGAGGTCGCGGAAGGGACGCAGCCAGACGCCGCGCTCAACCGCGGCAGCGGTGGCGGCGGCCACATCGACCTCGGCGGCGAGCTGCACGACGCCGATCGCTCCCTGCACGCGCACTTCGCGCACGCCCGGCAGCGCTGCCGCCGGCGCGAGCCCGGCGCGCAGGCCGGCCTCGATCCGCGCGACGTCCTCGCGCCAGCCGCGCTCCTCCAACAGCTCCAGCGACGCCAGCGCAACGGCGCACGCGAGCGGGTTCGCCATGAACGTCGGCCCGTGCATCAGCACGCTCGATGCGCCCTCGCCACCGGCGATCCCGCGCGCGACGCGCGCGCTGCAGAGGGCGGCCGCCAGCGTCATGTAGCCGCCGGTGAGCGCCTTGCCGACGCACAGCACGTCCGGCGCGACGCCCGCGTGCTCGGCGGCGAACAGCGCGCCGCCGGTGCGCCCGAAGCCGGTCGCGATCTCGTCGAGGATCAGCAGCACGTCGTGCGCGTCGCACAGCTCGCGCAGCAGCCGCACGTAGCCGGGCGCGTAGACGTGCATTCCCCCGGCCCCCTGCACGACCGGCTCGACGATCACCGCCGCCAGCTCCCCCGCGTGCGCGGCGAGCAGCGCCGACACCTCGTCGACCCACGCCGGGTCCAGCGGCGCGTCGAAGCCGCCCGGCGGCCGCGGCGCGAAAAGCTGCTGCGGAAGCGTCCCGGCGAACAGATGGTGCATGCCCCCGACCGGGTCGCACACCGCCATCGCGCCGAGCGTGTCGCCGTGGTAGCCGCCGCGCAACGCCAGCAGGCGGTGCTTCTCGGGCCGGCCGCGCGAGCGCTGGTATTGCAGCGCCATCTTGATCGCGACCTCGACGCTGACCGAGCCGGAGTCGGCGAAGAAGACGTGCTCCAGCCCGGCCGGGGTCAGCTCGACCAGGCGCCGCGCCAGCTCGATCGCGGGCGCGTGCGTGAGGCCGCCGAACATCACGTGCGCCATCCGGTCGAGCTGCCCGCGGACGGCGACGTCGAGGCGCGGGTGGCGGTAGCCGTGGATC
>DATHEP010000029.1:0-2529 GCA_035318525.1 Conexibacter sp. | reverse complement strand
CCTCAACTGCCGCGGCGGCTCGATCGCCGAGTCCGCCGCCTACGCGGCGTCGCTGTCGCTGTGGCAGGACCGCATCGCCGCGCAGGTCGACCGCTTCCTCGTGCCCAGCGCATTCGCGCTGCGGCGCCTGCGGCAGCTCGGCGCGCCGGTCGACGACCGCGCGTCGGTGCTGTGGTCCGTCCAGCGCGACTTCGCCGAGGCCTCGCGGGCCGCGGAAGGCCGCCACGTCCTGTACGCGGGACGGCTGAGCCACGAGAAGGGCGTGGCGGACGCGGTGGTGGCCTGCCGGGCCGCCGGCCTGCCGCTCGTGGTCGCGGGCGAAGGTCCCGCCGAGGGCGAGCTGCGCGCGCTGGCCGCCGGCGCCGACGTGCGCTTCACCGGACGCGTCGGTCCCGAGCGGCTCGCCGAGCTGCGCCGCGACGCCGCCGTCGCGGTCGTCCCCTCGCGCTACGCGGAGATCCTGCCGCTCGCGGCGCTCGAGGCGATGGCGGCGGGCCTCCCGGTCGTCGCCTCGCGCAGCGGCGGCCTCGAGGAGCTGGTGCCCGCCGAAGGCCTGTTCCCGCCCGGTGACGTCGACGCGCTGGCCGCGCGGGCCCAGCGGCTGTGGGGCGACCAGGCGGCGGGAGAACGGGCCCTGGCCCTCGTGCGGGAGCGCACCGCCCCGGCCGTGGTCGCGCGCGCCCTGGCGGACGCGTACAGGCCATAGGGTGCCGTGATGCGCGTGCTCGTGACCGGCGGGGCCGGCTTCATCGGCTCGAACCTCGTCGACGCCCTGCTCGAGCGCGGCGACGAGGTGACCGTGCTCGACGACCTCTCCACCGGCAAGCGCGAGAACCTCGCCCAGGCGCTCGAGAACGGGGCGCAGCTCGAAGAGGTCGACGTGCGCGACGCCGAGGCGGTGAGCGACGTCGTGGGCCGCGCGAAGCCGGACGTGATCTTCCACCTGGCCGCCCAGATCGACGTGCGCAAGTCGGTATCCGACCCGGCCAACGACGCGCGCGTGAACGTGGAGGGCACGGTGAACGTGCTGAGCGCGGCGCAAAAGCACGGCGTGCCGCGCGTGGTGAACACCTCTACGGGCGGCGCTATCTACGGCGAGGGCCGCCAGATCCCGGCGCCGGAGGACCATCCGGTCGCACCCGAGGCTCCCTACGGCCTCTCCAAGTTCTGCGCCGAGCAGTACTGCGAGATCTTCACCCGCCTGCACGGCCTCTCCACCGTCTCGCTGCGCTACGGGAACGTCTACGGCCCGCGCCAGGACCCGCTCGGCGAGGCCGGCGTGGTCGCGATCTTCTGCGGCAAGCTGCTCGAGGGCGGCAGGGCCACGATCTTCGGCAGCGGCGAGCAGACGCGCGACTACGTGTTCGTCGAGGACGTGGTGGACGCCAACCTGCGCGCCGCGGAGTCGGACGCCACGGGCCCGATCAACATCGGCCTCGGCCAGCAGAAGAGCGTGCTCGACATCGTCGAGGTGCTCAAGGCGCACGCGGATAACGGCTTCGAGCCCGAGCAGGCACCCGAGCGGCCGGGCGAGGTCCAGCACATCGCGCTCGACCCCTCGCGCGCGCGTGAAGAGCTCGGCTGGGAGGCCAAGGTCGAGCTCGACGAGGGCCTGAAGCGCACGCTCGACAGCCTCCGCTAGTCGCAACCCCGACGGCCGGCCAGCCCACTGCCGCGCTTTTTTCATCACTGTGATGAAGAAAGTGCGGCACCGGGCCGCAGCGTAGGCTGCGGCGCCATGTCGCGTACCGGCCAGACCCTGGTGGACATGCCCGAGGCGACGGTCAAGGTGCTCGCCGACTTCCCGGACTTCGTCCTCACCTACATGCGCTCGCGCAGCGAGGGCGGGCCGGGGCGGCATCTACACCGGCAGCATGTCGATGGCTTCATCGTGCTCGAGGGCGAGTATGCGTTCGAGCTGGGCGACCAGCGCAACGCCGAGAGCGCCGGCACCGCGCTCGTCATCCCCCAGCGGGTGATCCACCGCTACGAGCACGAGACCACCGAGCAGGGCGCGTTCCTCAACATCCACGCGCCGGGCTGCGACTTCGCCAACTACCTCTTCGGCGAGACGCCGCCCGGGGATGCCGACAACATCTTCGAGCCGCCCGAGGAAGAGGGTCGGCCGGCGAGCGAGGCCACGGTGCTCCGGTTCGCGGAGGAGGGCGAGGTGGTGACCGACAGGTCTGAACGAACGATCCGCATCCTGGCCGACCTACCGGAGCTCTGTCTCACGTGGACGCGTTACGTCGCGGACGAGGAGGGCCCCGGTCCTCACATCCACAAGGAGCACCTCGACGCGTTCTTCATCCTCACGGGCGAGCTGAACTTCGGCCTCGGCCCCGAGGTCGAGCGCGTGACCGCCAGGCCGGGCACGTTCGTGCTCGCTCCTCCCGACGTGATCCACACGTTCCGCAACGACGGACCGGCTGAGGCGACCTGGCTCAATTTCCACGCACCTTCCAAAGGTTTTGCGGACTTCCTCCGCGACAACGACTTCGTCTGGGATAGCTTCGACGCGCCGGCCGA
>DATHEP010000028.1:0-7836 GCA_035318525.1 Conexibacter sp. | reverse complement strand
CGGCGAGCACTCTGCGGTCGAATGCGGCCTCGTCGTTGCTCGCGTCGCAGTAGCGCAGGAAGTACCACGAGGAGTCGACGAACGTGTCGAGCGTGTCGGTGTCGCGCTTGGCGGCGCCGCCGCAGGACGGGCAGTCGACGTTCACCCAGTCGTCCACCGCGGCCAGCGGCGACTTGCCTCTCGGCTTGTACTCGGTGACGTCCGGCAGCACGACGGGCAGCTCGTCCTCCGGCACCGGCACCGTCCCGCAGCTCGGGCAGTGGATGATCGGAATCGGGCAGCCCCAATAGCGCTGGCGCGAGACGAGCCAGTCGCGCAGGCGGTAGTTGACGGAGGCGTGGCCCTTGCCCTCGCGGTCGAGCCAACGCACGATCGCCTCGAGCGCCTCGCGGTTGCCCATCCCGTCGAACTGCGGGTGGCTGTTCACCAGCGGGCCGTTGCCGGTGTAGGGCAGCTCGCCGCCGTCGGGATCCTCGATCACGCGCCGGATCGGCAGGTCGTACGCCTGCGCGAAGGCGAAGTCGCGCTCGTCGTGCCCGGGCACCGCCATGATCGCGCCGGTGCCGTACTCCATCAGCACGTAGTCGGCGACGAACATCGGCATCTGCTCGCCGTTCACCGGGTTCGTGACGGTGCGGCCGAGCGCGACGCCGGTCTTCTGCTTGTCGACGTCGCCGCGCTCCTCGTTCGACTCCGTCAGCGCATGGTTGACGTAGTCGCGCACCACCTGCTCTCTGTCTGTGCCCGCGACGAGCTTCAGCACGTCGGGGTGCTCGGGCGCCATCACGAAGAAGGTCGCGCCGAACAGCGTGTCGGGACGCGTCGTGAAGACCGGGTAGTCGATCCCCATCTCCTCGCAGCGGAAGGTGACCTCGGCGCCCTCGGAACGGCCGATCCAGTTGCGCTGCATCGTCTTGACGTGCTCGGGCCACTCGATCGTCGCGAGGTCCTCGAGCAGGCGATCGGCGTAGTCGGTGATGCGGAAGAACCACTGCTCGAGCTGGCGCGCCTCGACGACCGCGCCGCAGCGCTCGCAGGTCCCCTCGGCCGTGACCTGCTCGTTGGCGAGCACCGTCTGGTCGTTCGGGCACCACTTGACGGCTGCTTCCTTCCGGTACGCCAGCCCCCGCTCGTGGAGCTTCAGGAAGAGCCACTGCGTCCAGCGGTAGTAGCGGGGCTCGTGCGTACCGAACTCGCGCGTCCAGTCGATCGAGATCCCCCACTGGCGGAACTGACGCTGGAAGGACTCGATCGAAGCGGCGGTCGAGTCGCGCGGGTGCTCGCCCGTTCTGATCGCGTGGTTCTCGGCCGGCAGGCCGAACGCGTCGTAGCCCATCGGGTGCAGGACTCGGCGGCCGATGCGGCGGTTGAAGTGCGCGACCGCGTCGCCGAGGGCGTAGTTCTTGAGGTGCCCCATGTGCGGCTCGCCGCTCGGGTAGGGCAGCATCTCCAGCACGTAGTAGGAGTCGCGCCCGTCGGGCTCGTTCGAGACCTCCCACGTGCGCTCACGGGCCCACACCTCCTGCCAGGTGGGCTCGATCGCCTTCGGGTCGTAGCGCGGCTCGCTCATCGGAGGCGTGAGGTTATCGGGAGCGCGTCTACGATCGAGCGATGCGACGGCTCCTCCTGCTCGTGGGCGCGATCGTGCTCGTCGACCTCATGTTCTACGCGGCGATCACGCCGCTGCTGCCGTGGTATGCGGACCGCTTCGACCTGTCGAAGACGGGCGCCGGCGTGCTCGCCGGCTCCTACGCCGCCGGCACGCTGCTGGGCGCGCTGCCGAGCGGCTGGCTCGCGACGCGACTCGGCGCGCGGAGGACGGTGCTGATCGGGCTCGTGCTGATGTCGATGGCGAGCGTCGTGTTCGCGTTCGCGCAGTCGATCGTCCTGCTTGACGCGTCGCGCTTCCTGCAGGGGATCGGCGGCGCGTGCACGTGGGCCGGCGGGCTCGGCTGGTTGATCTCCGCCACGCCGGTGGAGGAGCGCGGGGCGACGATCGGCAAGGCGATGAGCGCCGCCCTGTTCGGTCTGCTGCTGGGGCCGGCGCTGGGCGCACTGGCGCGGGAGATCGGGCCGGAGATCCCGTTCGTCGGGGTGGCGGTGCTCGGCGTGGTGTTGATCGGGGCTGCTCTGCGAATCCCGGCGCCGGCGATCCCCGCGGTCGTCGAGCGGCCGCTGGCGCTCGCGCTGCGCGACGGGGCGATCCGCTTCGGGATGCTGCTCGTGCTGGTGCCGGCGCTCGTGTTCGGCGCGGTCGAGGTGCTCGTTCCGCTGGCGCTCGACGACGTCGGCGCGACGAGCCTCGCGATCGCCGCGACGTTCCTGGTCGCCGCGGCGATCGAGGCCGGCGCGCAGATCCTCGCCGGGCGCGCCGCCGACCGGCACGGTCGCATCTGGCCGCTGCGGATCGGCTTCGCGGGCGGCGTCGTGCTGCTGCTGGTGCTCCCGCTGCCGCAGGTGGTGTGGCTGCTCGCGGCGGTGACGACGGTGACGTGCGTGGTCGTGGGCGCGATCAACACGCCGGCGATGGCACTGCTGTCCGACCAGGTGGAGGCGGCCCGCCTGGACCAGGGCTTCGGGTTCGCCTTGGTGAACCTCGTGTGGGCGGGCGGGCAGGTCGTGGGCACGATCGCAGGCGGCGTGCTCTCGGGAGCGACGAGCGACGCGGTCGTGTACGCCGTGCTGGCGGGCGCGTGCGCGCTGACGCTCCTGGCGTTGGTGCGCGTGGGCGGGCGGACGCGAGTGCCCGACTACGCTGCCGCTCCATGAGCGCCGTCGCGCAGAGCCTGCCGATCCGCCGCAACACGCTGCTCCTGTCGGCGTCGCTGGCCGCCAACTCGGCGATGCTGCAGCTGTCGGCGGCGGTCGCGTCGCTGACGCTCGTGCTCGTGCTCGACGTCGAGGGCCTGCTCGGGCTCGGGCCGGCGATCGTGCTCGGCTGCGGCGCGCTCGCCGCGGTGCCGGCGGGTCGCGCCATGGACCGCGTGGGACGGGTGCCGGTGCTGGTCGGCGGCTTCGCCGTCGGCGCCGCCGGCTGCGGGCTGGCAGCGCTCGGCAGCGCGACCGCGACCGCGGTGCTCGTGCTGCTCGGGCTGGCGTGCGTGGGCACAGCGAACGCGACGGCGCTGCTGTCGCGGACTGCGGCCGGCGACATGTACCCGCCGGAGCGGCGGGCGCGCGGCATCGCGCTCGTGCTGTTCGGCAGCGTGTTCGGAGCGATCCTGGGGCCGGCGGTCTTCAGCCCGATGCTGAGCGGCCACCAGCTCGACGGCGACGCGCTGGCACCGCTGTGGCTCGCAGCCGGCGGGATCATGCTGGTGGGGCTGGCGCTGGTCGCCGGAGTCCGGCCGGATCCGCGCCGGATCGCGCAGCTGCTGGCGCAGCGGGACCGCGAGGACGCCGCTCTCGCCGCCGGCGGCGGCGCGGAGGCCTCGGTGCCGGGCGTCGCGGACCCGCCGGCTTCATCCGACACCCCGCTGCGCGAGCTGCTGCGCCGCCCGGGCGTGGTGCCGGCGCTGCTCGCGGCGCAGGCGAGCTTCGCGGTAATGGTGGGCGTGATGACCCTGACGGGAGCGATCGTCGTCGACCACCAGCACCACGCGGCGCACCACGTCTTCCCCATCATCGCCGCGCACGTGGTCGGGATGTACGGGCTCGTGATCGTCGTCGGCGACGCGATCGATCGCATCGGCCGCACGCCCGCACTGGCCGGCGGGCTGATCGTGATGGCCGCGTCCGTGATCAGCCTGCTGTGGGTCGAGAGCGTCCCGGCCACGGCCGTCGCCCTGTTCGGTCTCGGCATCGGCTGGAACTTCTCCTTCGTCGCCGCGACCGCCGAGCTGGCGGACTGCACCGAGCCGTGGGAGCGCGGCAAGCTGCTCGGCTTCAACGACCTGCTGTCGGGCGCGACGGGAGCGGGTCTCGCGCTGCTCGGTGGCTACGCGCTGACGGCGCTCGGCGTCGCCGCGCTCGCGATCGGCGGCACCGCGCTCGTGCTCGCCCCGGCGCTCTGGATCGTCGGCCAGGCACGCACCCCGGCCGCCGACGGCGCGATACACTGAGGACCGCTTGGGGCTATAGCTCAGCTGGGAGAGCGTCGCGCTGGCAGCGCGAAGGTCGTCGGTTCGAGCCCGACTAGCTCCATCGGACGGAAGCCCTGCGGATGCGGGGCTTCTGGTGTTTCGGGCAGCGTCGCGCTTCGCCTGCAGTTTCAGGAAGTACCGGCCGAACATCCTCGACTGCGAACCGGTTCGCAGTCCGCTGGTCGCACGTAGGCCTCAGGGTCAACAGAGAGTTCGCTACACCCCCAGCAACCAACGCCCGCCCAGACGGCTGCTCACGGGTCGGCCCCCGCGCAGCGAGCGCTCACCGCTGAACGGTGACGGATGCGCCCGCGCCTCGCATTCCCTCGGATCCATATCGGGATCGCGCGGACGCGTTCGCATCCACCGGGAGCTGGTGCTCAGACGGGAAGCCCGCGGCGGCGCATCTCGGTGAGGAGGCGGACTTGTGCTGCGACCGCCTCGAGACAGGCCGCGGCGCTTTGGGCTACGAGCGCGATCTCTTGAGCGTCGGCGACGCAGTCTGGATCGTCGAGGCGCTCGGTGATCAGGTTGTAGAGCGTTCCGGGTGAAGGCAGATCGGACAGGAACTGTTCCTGTTCGGCGATGAAGGTGCGCAGTTGTGCGGCGCGCTGCCACAGGGCGGTGCGGACGTCGTCGGCTTCATCGCCTTCGAGCGGGATGGCTTCAAGCGTTTCGCAGAACGCGAGCGCCTCGTCGCGCACTTCGCGCTCTCGCTCGATCATTTCCGTGACGTGAGCGGTGAAGTCATCCTCGCTGCTGACCTCGCGCAGGTGTCTGCCCTCCCCGGCTGGCATGGTCGAAGAACCTAGCGCGTCGCTTCGGTCGGCTCGCTCGTTTCGGGAGCCGGGTTGCGACCTCGGATGGTCCACGTCGATCCCGTACGGCGGCTTTCTTGTAGAAATGAAGGACGACACGACGAGCGCATTGGCACCATCGGCGGGCCCACGCTGGCGATGTTCCGACGTTCGGCGGCTCTGATGAATCAGGCAGCGAGCGACGCCGCGGCCAGGTCATGGTTTGCGCGACGCCAAGTTCTCTCCATCGGAACGGAAGCCCTGCGGATGCGCGGATGCGGGGCTTTCGACGTTCGGGGGTGGTTGGCACATCGCTCCCGGCTAAAGAGCACCAGCCGGGAGTATCAGTCGGCCCAGGAGCGACGCGAGGGGTTCACTCCCGGTGAAGCGGTCGCTACGCGACACCGGTCCCTTTGCACCGGTAGTTGGCGTACTATCGGACATTGGGCTCGAAGAAGCGGGCGCAGAGTTCCCGTGCGCGGGAGTCACGACTGGGGGCGTATGGGGGCGAGGAGATGGTTCCGCACGTTGCTGTTGGGGTCGATCGTCGTTGCGGCGGTCGCCGTTCCGGGATCCAGCGCGCTTGGGGCGCGTGACGTGCCGATTGGTCTTTACGACGTCAACGATGCTCAAGGGCATGACCAGTTGCCGGCGGAACGGATGTACGCCATCCGCTTCGTTCTCGACGAACCCGAGACGATCTATCGCTTCTTCTCCGGGTTCAACGTCGAGGGCGTCTACACCGACGGCAGTGGCGCCGCCGCACCGAGCGACGTTCGCACCAAGTGCCTGGACAAGCGGACGGTGGAATCGTGTCCGAGCAGCTACAACGCGTCCTACCCAGCCCCGCCTGCGTCGCTGCCGAGAGGATGGGCCGTCGGCACAGGCCGCGTCGGCTACGCGCACGGCGACGGGGGCAGCATCCTGGCGCGCCTCGTCGGCATGAACGTGGACGGCACGCCCAACCTCTCGACGGTGATCGCGGAAGAGACGTTCAACCCGGTCGACCGCTACAACGAAATCAAGACGAACTACGGCATCACCGGAAAGTCGGGGCTGCTCTACGTCAACTTCGGTGGTGCGTCGTTGCTGGCGGACACGCCGTACTTCGTCGTCTACAAGAACGTCGCCAGAGAACCGCTGACGAACTACGTCAGCTTCAACTCGCCGGTCACGAACGCCTCAGTCGCCGGACCGAACGGCGCGAACACGCTCGAACCCGAAGCGACGGGCGCAATTGCGGGCCTCGACCCACGGGAGGCGGTGGCGTGGTCGCTCGACGCAGGGCTTTCCTGGGGCTGGGGGCACGAAGTCGGCAGCGGTTCGCTGTTCGGCGACTATGTCGGCTCGGGCGACTCCGACGTGAAGCTGCCGTGGTATGCGTGGCAGGCGAGATCGCTCGCGCCGCTCGAGTCCAACCAGCCCTATTACGCGTACACGGAAGCGGGTGAGTACACGCTCAGCGTCACGAACGGCTCGCACGCCGCGACGGTCACGAGAGCGGGCGGCTATGCGCCCGCGGGCTTCAACGTGGGTGTCGTCACGGTCACGGCTGCCTCAGGCAGAGCGACGACGGCATCGCTCGGGTCCGGCTTGCAAGAGGGCGCGCTGAGCCAAGCGCTGCTGATCGCGCCAGAAGAGACATTCACGATCAGCAACGTCGACGCGGGCGCGGTGCGCAAGGTCGCCAAGGCCGAGGGCGACGCGTTCCTGCAGCAACTCGGCCTCGTGGGCTCCGGCAAGCCGTACGCGACCGCGAGCAACGGCTACGACCGCGCCGAGCTGTTCGTCTCCCCGCACCCGCTCTTCGCCGAGGCGCCGAGCGGCTACTACGCGACCGTCACCGCGACCTCGGGCCTGCAGAGCTACTGGCGCCTGGGAGAGGCGAGCGGCACGACCGCCAACGACGAGATGAGAGCCGTGAGAGGCGCCTACACCTCAGCGACGCTGGGCGCCGCCGGCCTCATCGGTACCTCCGACCCGGCCGTCTCGTTCGGTGGAACGAGAAACCGCATGTACGCCGAAGGCGTGTACGGCTTCGCCGGCACCAGAGCGTTCACGATCGAGGCCGTCGTCAAGCCCAGCACCGTCGACTCGACCAGCCGTCGCATCTTCTCCTCCGAGGTGATCTCCAGAGAAACCGCCGTCGACGGCTTCGGCCTCTGGAACAACGGCAGCTCGAACAGACTCCAGGTCTGCCGCATCCCCAGCGGCAGCTATGCCTGCGCGACCACCAGCGCGCTGACCTCCAGCACCGCTGCCCACATCGCCGCCACCTACGACGAAACGACGCTCACGCTCTACGTCAACGGCACCTCGGTCGCCTCCGAAGCATCGAGAGGATCGATCACAGCCCCCTCCGGGCTTTCGATCGGCTCGCGATCAGACCTCGCAGGCGCCTGGTCCGGCACCCTCGACGAGGTAGCCGTCTACGACCGCGCCCTCAGAGCCACAGAGATCGACGCACACGCCACGGCGGCCGGCTACTGACCTCGTCGTGAACGTCGCGCGGGGCGTCTCCTGCTCACGGCCGCGCAGGATCGCCGCTCTTGCCGCCCGCGGTCGCCAACAGCACAGCGACCCGAGTCAGGGCGCCGCCTCCCCCTTCGCCGCTGCACCGCTCGCGCGTCTGCAGCCCGAGCTCGCCAATCCGGGCGAGGTAGGCCGTCGTCAAAGCGCACAGCTCATCGAGCGCTTCCCGATCGAGCCGCACCGTGACGTCGCCTCTGCCGTTGTCGCGCTCGAAGTCGGTCACAAGCAGCGCCGCGCGGATCCCCCACAGGATCGACGCGACGCGCTCGCGGTTCATGAGCTGGTAGTGGTGCACCATGGCGCCGCGGCGCTGCGTTCGTCCCGCGAGCCGGACGATGCCCTGCTCGGCGAGGAAGCGGACGTGGTAGCTGACGGTGCTGAGCGGAACCCTGAGTGCCGCGGCGATCTCGCTCGGCGTCGCCGTC
>DATHEP010000027.1:0-6156 GCA_035318525.1 Conexibacter sp. | reverse complement strand
ATCGTCTCTCCCGTGATCGACGTGTGGAGCCCGCGATGCGGATCGTGAGCCTCGTCCCGTCAGCGACCGAGACGCTGTTCGCGCTGGGGCTCGGGGACGAGGTTATCGCCGTCACGCACGAGTGCGATCACCCCGCCGCCGCGCTCGAGCTGCCGCACGTCACGCGCGACGCGCTGCCGAGCGATCTCACGGCGGGTCAGATCGACGCAGCGGTGCGCGCCCGCACCGATCAGGGCGAGTCGATCTACGAGCTCGACACGGAGCTGCTGCACGAGCTGCGGCCGGACCTGATCGTGACGCAGGCGCTGTGTGCGGTGTGCGCCGTCTCGTTCGAGGACGTGCGCGCGATCGCCGAGCAGCTGACGTCGCAGCCGCACGTGATCTCGCTCGACCCGCGCACGCTCGGAGAGGTGCTCGGCGACGTGCGGACGCTCGCCGAGGCGACCAAGCGCAGAGACGCCGGCGTCGCGCTCGTGCAAGACGCGGCCGCGCGGATCGACCGGGTGCGGCTCGCCGTACGCGAGCGGAGGCCGCCGCGCGTCGCCGCGCTCGAGTGGCTCGATCCGCTCTACGTCGCCGGCCACTGGACGCCGCAGCTGATCGAGCTCGCGGGCGGGATCGACGTGCTCGGCCTGCCCGGCGAGCACTCCGAGCGCCACTCGTGGGAGGAGGTGCGAGCGGCAGAGCCGGACGTCGTCGTCGCGATGCCGTGCGGCTACGACGCGGAGCGCGCGCACGCCGAGGCGCTGACGTTCCGCGAGCGGCTCGCGGGCCTCGGCGCCGGCGAGATCGTCGCCGTCGACGCGGCCGCCTACTTCTCCCGCCCCGGCCCGCGACTGATCGACGGGCTGGAGCTGCTCGCCCACCTGCTGCATCCCGACGCGGTGCCCGTAGTTGCGGCGGGACAGGCCCTGACGGTCGACCTCTGACACGGCGCGAAATCGCCCTTTTGGCGAGGTACGCGCACGTCTACATTGGCTGCATGAGATCCATCCGCCCAGGCCGCATCGCGAGTGCCGCGATCGCCGCCACCCTGCTGGTCGCCGCAGCCGCTCCCACGGCTGGCGCGATCGTCCCCGCCAGACTGACGGTCAGCGTCTCGCCGAACAGAATCCCCAACGCCAGAAGAGGCGTCGGGACCTCGGTGAAGCTGAAGAACACGATCACGTTCACCCATCCGGCCGACAGCAGCATCCGGCTGCAGAGAGTCACGCTCCTGCTGCCGGGTGGCGGCTTCGGCGTCACGAACGGGAAGCTGTTCCCGTCCTGCAAGGCGAGCACGCTGAACAACGCGCGCGGGCGCCTGAGCGTCTGCCCGAGAGGCTCGCTGGTCGGCAGAGGCATCGCCACCGGCACCGCCGTCGACATCGGCGTCACCTCGACCGGGAGACTGACGTTCTTCAACGGACCGGGCGGCAGAAGCCTGACCTTGAACGTCAGCATCATCAACCCGGCCCTGATCAACGCCACCTTCACGGCGCCGATCAGGAAGATCAGCGGCAGATACGGCTATCGCGTCACGTTCACGATCCCGGCGCAGCTGCAGACGATCCTCGACGGGCCGATCGTCGTGCGCAGAATCACCGCGACCGTCGGCGCCACGCGCTCCGTCAGAGGCGTCAGACGCGGCTTCATCGAGGCGATGAGATGCCCGAGAAGCAGAAGAGGCCCCGCTCGCGGGCAGTTCGGCTTCGACGACGGGTCGACCTCGACGGCGGACGCGACGGTCAGCTGCAGATAGGCGGCAGGACACCCGTTTTCCGGACAGCCGACGGCGGCGTGCGAGGGCGCGCCGCCGTCGCTCGTTCCGGACGCCTCCCGTTCTCATTGGACGTGCCGGTACAAGCGCGTTTACGATTGACCAATGAAAGCCATCCGCACAGGACGTATCGCGGCGACCGTAGTCGCCGCCACCCTCGTGGTCGCCGTCACCGCTCCGGCGGCCGGCGCCGTAGTCGGCGCGGAGCTTGACTTCCGCGTCTTCCCGAACAGACTCCCGAGAAGACCGGCCAACGGCTTCGGGACGCCCATCAGACTCACCACCAACCAGAAGCTGACCCATCCGGAGGACAGCTCGCTGCGCCTGACGAGAGTCGCCGTGCTGCTGCCGGGCGGCGTCGCCGTCCCCAACGGCCGGCTGTTCCCGTCATGCACGGCGGCCGCGCTCAACAGAGCACGTGGGCGCTTGAGAGTGTGCCCTGAGGGCTCGCTGGTCGGCAGAGGCATCGCCACCGGCACCGCCGTCGACATCGGCGTCACCTCAAGCGGCAGACTGACGTTCTTCAACGGACCGGGCGGCAGAAGCCTCACGCTCAACGTCAGCATCATCAACCCGGCGCTCATCAACGCCACGTTCACCGCCCCGATCAAGAAGATCAGCGGCAGATACGGCTACAGCGTCACGTTCAACATCCCCGCCCAGCTCCAGACGATCCTCGACGGACCGATCGTCGTGCGCAGAGTCGACGCCACCATCGGCGCCACGCGCAGAGTCAGAGGCGTCACACGCGGCTACATCGAGGCGATCAGATGCCCCGCGAGCAGACGAGTGCCGGCGGAGGCCTCGTGGACGTTCGACGACGGCTCGGTGTCGAGAGACGTGACGGAGATCTCCTGCAGATAGCGCTCGCTCCACACGCGAGCTGATCGCGACGGCGGCGTGCGAGAGCACGCCGCCGTTTCGCGTCTGGGAGGGTTTGGCGAAACCCGCGCGAGCCGCTGGCGGATGCCGGACCAAGCGGGGCAAGGACGCAGGGAGGCAGCAATAGCAGCGCTATTGCGCCGACCGAGGACGCAGCATCCGCGAAGCGTCCGGCGCCGCCAGCCGCCGTGGGGGTTTCGCCAAACCCTCCTAGGGCCGGTCAGCCCCCGGCGATGCCGATCGACGCGACGAAGGCGACGATCCCGAGCACAGCGGCCGCCAGCAGCGACGCGCTGCGCGGCAGGCGGCGCCGGTCCGCCTCCTGGTAGATCAGGCCGACGAGCAGGCCGCCGGCGAAGCCCAGCAGGTGCGCGCCGATCGCGATGTTCGGGATCAGGAACGTGATCGCGAAGTTGAGCAGCGCGAGCTGCAGAAGCCCCGTCGCCCACAGGTCGATCCCGCGCGCGCGGGCCTCCACGAGCAGCGTGCCGAGCAGGCCGAAGGCTGCCCCCGAGGCGCCGACGGCGAACGAGTCGGGCTCGATCAGCAGCACGCCGAACGAGCCGCACACGAGCGACGCGAAGTAGGCGACGACGAAGCGGGCCGTGCCGACCGCCGGCTCCAGCGAGCGGCCGATGAACCAGATGAAGACCATGTTGAAGGCGACATGGAAGAAGCTGGCGTGCAGGAAGCCGGCCGTGACGATGCGCCAGTACTCGTGCAACTGGCCAACCCATGGCCCGAACAGCACGCCGTTCTCGTAGACGCGCCCGCTGACGTCGCCGAAGCCGCTGCCGGTCGCCAACTGGGCGAGGTAGACGACGACGTTGACGGCGATGATTGCCTGCGTGGCGACCGGCGCGCTCGGCGTCGAGCGCATGCGGTGCACGCGCGTGCGGTCGCGCGAGCACTCGGGGCAGCGCATGCCGACCGGCGTCGGCGTCATGCAATCCGGGCAGATCGGCCGCCCGCAGTTGGAGCACGCAACGCCGGTCTCGCGGGATGGATGGCGGTAGCAGGTCGGCATCGGGCGCGGACCGTATCAGCCGAGCCTTCAGGCCAGATCAGCGTGCGTGACGCGCCGGCGCTCGCTCGCGCGCACCGCGTCGGGGCGGGTGTCAGAGCGCCGCGTTGATGAACGGCTGCGTGGTCGGCGCCGGGCTGCCACCAGCCGGCTCGGCCGTCACGAGCACCGCCTCGACGCCGCGCACGCTCGGGAGCGCGACGCGCCCGCTGCCGTCCGCGCGGCTCACGCCGAACAGCGCGTCCGTCGGCGACGGGGCGGCCGCCCCGCGGCGCAGCAGCCAGACCTCGTAGACGAAGCCTCTCGGCGGTTGCGGCAGGCCTCTGACGCGCAGCGTCGCGACGCCGTTGCGCATGACGATGAACGCGGCGCCCTGCGGTGCCGCTCTCGGGTCGACCTCCGCCTGCACCGTGCGCACCTGCACGACGGTGCGCGTCGCCGGCTCGTCCTCGGTCGCGTTGCCGAGGCCGAAGCCGACCGCCACGCCGACGACCAGGGCCGCGGCGGCGCCGGCGATCGCGAACGGCCGCCCGAACCACTGCCCGAAGCGGCGGCGCGGCGGGCGCGGACGGTCCGCGGCGGGACCAGTCGCGTGCAGCAGGTCCGCCTCGGCACGCACGGTGTCCATGACCCGCTCGCGCAGGTGCGGCGGCGGAGCCAAGGGGGTGACGCCGAGCGGCAGCGCGTCGGTCACGATCCGCAGGTCGGCGACGTCCTGACGGCAGTGCGCGCAGCCGGCGACGTGCGCCTCGAACGCCGTGCGATCGGCGTCGGCGAGGGCGCCCAGCAGGTAGGCGGCGACGTTGTCGGCGTGCTGGCAGTGCTCGCTCATGGCAGCACCTCCGCGGGCGGCTCCAGCCGGTCGCGCATCTTCTCCATGCCGAGCCGCATCCGGCCCTTGACCGTGCCGATCGGCACGCCGAGCATCTCCGCGATCTCGCTCTGCGTGAAGCCCCCGTAGTAGGCCAGCTCGATCGCGCGGCGCTGCTCGGCCGGCAGGCCGTCGAGCGCGCCACGCACCTCGAGCGCCTCCTCGCGCCGCGCGACCTCGCGGTCGGTGCGGTCCTCGGCCTCGAAGCGCTCCTCTATCCCCTCGTCGCTCGCGCGGTGGCGGTCCTGCACGACGCCGCGCCGCAGCGCGTCGATCGCGCGGTGGTGCGTGATCCCGAGGACCCACGTGCGGACGCTGCCGCGACGGCGGTCATAGCGTCCCCCGCTGCGCCAGATCGACAGGAACGCCTCCTGGACGATGTCCTCCGCCAGTTGGCGGGCGCCGCACATGCGGTAGGCGAGCGAGAAGGCCGCGCCGGCATGGCGGTCGTAGATCACCTCGAACGCGGGCGCCTCGGCGCGCTGCACGAGCTGCATGAGATCCTCGTCGGCGAGGTCCCGGGGCGAAAGGGGATCTGGGGAGCGGTCGGCTGACATCGCAGTCATCGATCTCTACGCACGCCCGGAGCGCGTGGATCAAACGCACCGGACCGCGGGGCGCCGCGGAGGTCGCTCCTCAGTCGCCGCCGGGGAGCAGCCTACGGGCCTCGTCGGCCAGATCCCGGACGGTCCGCTCGGCCAAGTCGAGCACGTTGCCGGACTGCGCGCGACGACGCCGGTGACGGCTGCGCACGCGCAGCACGACGAGCGCCGCGCCCGCGCCGGCGCCGACGACCGCGGCGGCCGCCGGGCGCGCCCAGTTGCGGGGGTCGCGCATCGACGTCAGCTCCCACGCCTCCAGCTCGTCGGCCGCCAGCTCGGCGAGGTTCACGAGCGTGCGCTCGAGCCGCACGGCGAGGTCCTCCGGCGGGTCGACCGGTTGCAGCGCGGCGCGCAACCGGGCCTCGAACTCCGTCGTGCTCACGAGCTCGCCGCCTTCCCGGCATCCGCGGCGCCGTCCGCGGCGGGCTGCGCGACGATTCCCTCCAGCTGCTTGATCGCGCGGTGCAGCAGCACCTTCGTGGCGCCGTCGCTACGCCCGAGCGCGCGGGCGATCTCGCGGTTGTCCATGCCGAGCGCGAAGCGCATGATGAGCGCCTCGCGGCGGTCGTCCGGCAGCTGCTGGACGCCGGCGAGGATCTCCTCCAGCTCCTCGCGCCCCTCCACCAGCGTCTCCGTCGTGTGCGGGGCGCTGATCACGGCCGCGTCCTCGATCGCGGACTCCGGCCGGCGGGCGCGGTCGCGGTAGTAGTTGGCCGCCAGGTTGTGGGCGATGCGGATCAGCCATGGGCGCAGCGGCCGGCCCTGCGACTCGCGCTGCGCGCGCTCGAAGTGCCGGTACGCCTGCAGGAAGGTCTGCTCGGTCAGGTCCTCCGCGTCGTGATGGTTGCCGACGCGGTAGTACGCGTACGAGTAGACGTCGCGCAGATGCGCCCGGTAGAGCTCGTCGAAGGCCGCGTCGAGCTCGCCCTTGGTGAGGTCCTCGCCGGCCCGAGCAAGGCCGGGGGTGACCTCCGTCTCCTCCGCCGCTGCTTCCTCGCTCACGCTCTCCTCCACGGCC
>DATHEP010000026.1:0-2492 GCA_035318525.1 Conexibacter sp. | reverse complement strand
TCCTCGACGACGCCCTCGCGGGTCTTGCCGCCCTCGGTGACGCGCAGCGGCGCGTCTTCGAGCGGCTCGAACTCGACCTCGTCGGCCAGCCAGCCCTCGAGCTCGGACGGCTCGGTGATCAGCTCCCAGGCGCGCTCGCGCGGGACGGGGAGGACGACTTCGCGGTTCACGACGGGCATCGGCGGCTCCTGCAACTGATCGGTTGCGTAACAGGCTACCATGGAGAAAAACGCAACTCGGAGGTTGCATATGCCCCTGGTACCGATGGTCGTGCAGCAGGACTCGCGCGGTGAGCGCTCGTTCGACATCTTCTCCCGGCTGCTGCGGGAGCGGGTCGTGTTCGTCGGCACGGCGATCGACGACGACGTCGCCAACCTCGTCGTCGCGCAGCTGCTGCACCTCGAGGCCGAGGACCCCGACAAGGACATCCAGATGTACGTCAACTCGCCGGGCGGCGTCGTCTACGCCGGCCTGGCGATCTACGACACGATGCGGTTCGTCAAGCCCGACGTCGCGACGATCTGCTGCGGGATCGCGATGTCCGCCGGCTCGCTGATCCTGGCCGGCGGCGCGGCCGGCAAGCGCTCGTCGCTGCCCAACAGCCGGATCCTGATCCACCAGCCGTCAGGCGGCTTCCAGGGCCAGTCGACCGACATCCAGATCCACGCCAAGGAGGCGCTCGAGCTGCGCGAGCGCCTCGAGGAGATCTACGCCGACCACACCGGCAAGCCGAAGGAGCAGATCTCGCTCGACCTCGAGCGCGACCGCTACTTCACGCCCGAGCAGGCTCGGGAGTACGGGCTGATCGACCGCGTCGTGATCGACCGGAACAACGGAAACGGCTACTCGTCGTCGTCCTCGTAGAGCGACTCGCGCACCAGCTCGTTCCCGGCGCCATCCATCAGCACGACGTCGAGGTACTCGTCGTCGTAGGCGTCGGGGGCGAGCAGCGTGAAGCGCTCGCCGACGATCTCGGCCTCGTCGACCGTCGACTCGCCGAGCTCGGCGGCGACGATCCGGCCGCGGCGCTCGAAGGGCACGCCCCAGATCAGCGTCATCGCCGCGACCTGGTCGCGCTCGCCGCGCCAGCCGCCGATGACCTCCTGGGAGATGTCCATCCGCCACTCGGGGTGATCCTCGGCGACGTCGGGCGTGTAGTCGGCCCAGGCGTAGAGCTCGCTCGGCTCGTCGCCGGGCGCGAAGGACACGTAGCCGAAGAGCTCGAGCCCGGTGTCCGTGCGCGCGGTCGCCGGGACGTACGTGCGCCCCGACCAGGTGCGGTCCGGGAACCAGTGGATCTCGCCGGCGGTACCGAGGTCGGGATCCTCCTCCTCGGTCTCGACGCGCAGGCAGGCGGCGAGGAACTCAGCCTGAAGGGTCTCCTCCGGCGGCAGTCCGCCTTGGGGCGGCTCGGCGGCGAAGCGGCAGATCGGCATGGCGCGGAAGCCTAGCCGGATAGCGGCTCTACGGGACTTCGACGAGCACGGTCACGGGGCCGTCGTTGACGAGCTCGACGTCCATATGCGCGCCGAAAACGCCGCGCTGCGCGTCCAGCCGCGCGCAGAAGCGCTCGTACAGCGGCTCGGCGACCTCAGGGCGGGCGGCGTCGACGTAGGCCGGGCGATTGCCCTTGCGCGTGTCGCCGTAGAGCGTGAACTGCGACACGCAGAGCACCTCCCGCTCGCCCAGCGGTTCGTTCATCCGCCCCTCGGCGTCGGCGAAGACGCGCAGGTTGCGGACCTTCTCGGCCAGCCGGTCGGCGTCCGCCTCGGTGTCGGTGTGCGTGACCCCGAGCAGGACGAGCAGGCCGGGCCCGATCGCGTCGGTGACGGCGCCGTCGACGGTCACGCTCGCCCGGCTGACGCGCTGGACGAGCGCTCTCAAAGGTCCCGCAGCTCCGCGGCCGCCCGCTCGGGCGGCAAAATGCAGAGGTTCACGCCGGTGCCGAGCTCGAGCCCGGCCAGGTGCGTGAGGCGCGGGTGGATCTCGATCCGCCAGCCGAAGTGGTCGGCGCCGCTCGGGGCGGTCCGGACCCACAGGTTCAGCGGCGGGCTGGCGCCGAGCCGGGCGCGCAGGCGCCGCAGCGCGTCGTGCAGCAGCGCTGCGCCCGACGGTCCGTCGTCCTCGAAGCGCGCCCGCGCGCTGCGCGGCGCGAGCACGAGATGGAACGGGACGCGCGAGGCGTAGGGCGCCATCAGCACGGCCTCGTCGTCGATCGCCACGATCCGCTCGCGCCGGCGGACCTCCTCCTGCACGAGGTCGGCGAGCAGGTTGCCGCCCATCGTCCGCACGGCGTAGGCGCCGAAGCGCTCGCGCTCGCGGGCCACCGCGGCGGGCACGAAGTCCATCGCGTACAGCTGTGCGTGCGTGTGCGGCAGCGAGGCGCCGGCATCCCGGTGCTCGTTGACGATCAGGTGCACGCAGGCGGCGCCCGCCTCGCGGTGATGGCGCATGCGCGCCCGCCACACCTCGAGGGCGTCGGCCACCTGCTC